>CAYREN010000172.1:0-9230 GCA_964423255.1 uncultured Roseivirgaceae bacterium
CCTGAGTGTTTGTGTGCGTCAAATTCAGTGACATTAATATTGATGAACTGTACATGCTCATGCTGAAACGCAGTCTTCGATGCGGTGGTAAAATCACTGTATCTTGTGCCAATGCCAATGACAACGTCTGCACTTTCACTAATATAATTCGCACCTTCTGTTCCCGTGGCACCGGTTCCGCCAAGGTTATGAGGATCATCATATGGCAAAGCTCCCTTACCTGCAAAAGTCTCTCCAACCGGAATGCCGGTTTGATTCACAAAAATTTGAAGCGCATCGGTAGCTTCACTATAAATGGTCCCACCTCCAGAAATTATCATGGGACGTTTAGCATTCTTTATTATTTCAATAGCTTTTAAAAGTGCATTTTTATCTGGCCTGGTTCTGGGAATGTGCCATATTCTTTTCTCAAATAATTCCTCTGGGAAATCAAATGCTTCTGGCTGGACATCCTGAGGAAGTGCCAGAGTAACCGTACCTGTTTCTGAAGGAGAAGTAAGTACACGCATCGCAGCCGGAAGCGTTGTAATTAATTGTTCAGCCCTGTTGATTCTATCCCAATATTTAGAGATGGGTTTAAAACAATCATTGACAGAAATATCCTGGGAATAGGCTACCTCCAGTTGTTGCAATACAGGATCGACATTTCGTTTGGCAAATATATCTCCGGGAAGCAAAAGTACTGGAATTCTGTTAATTGTAGCCCCGGCAGCAGCAGTCAACATATTTGTAGCTCCAGGCCCAATTGACGAAGTACAGGCAAATGTCGACATCCTGTTTTTCATCTTTGCGTACGCAGCCGCAGCATGCACCATGGCTTGTTCGTTCCTAAATTGGTAATATTTAAAATTGGAATCCTGGAAAAGCGCTTGTCCAATACCTGCAATATTTCCATGACCAAATATGCCTATGCATCCAGCAAAAAGCTCATGCTCAATGCCATCTCTTTCTGTGTATTGCTTTTGCAAAAATGTGATCAATGCCTGGGCTACTGTGAGTCTGCGAGTTTTCATTTTAATATCAATTAATTTTCTTTTAATAATTATCCAATAGTTGGTTTACATATCCTCTGAGTCCTGAAATGGGAAGTTTTAAGGAGGAAGAATATTTGCACAATGCATAATTCTCAATCAATTGCATAAACTTCACATTTTACTTCTTAATTCAAATGTTCTATTATTCTATTGTTAAATTGATTAAGGAGTTTCTGCCATTTATTGATTATAAAATAATTAGAATAATATTTTACTGTAAAAAACTGTGTTTGATTTTTATTATTTAAAACCCACCATGTTCCTCAATGAATTTAATCGATTCATCCAGATATGGCATAAAGTTGGCACATCCGGATTTTAGGACTACCTGTGCACCACTGGCATTTCCCATCCTGCAGGATTTATACATATCCCATCCTTTTAGATAACCATAAATAAATCCACTTGCGAAAGCATCTCCAGCCCCAAGAATATTAAATATTTTCACAGGAAAACCTGGTACATCCTGTTTTTTGCCTTTACTATCAAAAATGGTGACGCCTTCTGATCCTCTTTTTACAAGAAGATATTCAACCCCGAGAGATAGTATTTTTTCAATGGATTTATTGATATCTCCTGTAATTTCCGGAGCAGATATTTGCTGATGTTTTATAGAAACCTGTGATGCATCACTTAAAGTTGCAGCTAAAATTTCTTCTTCAGTTCCCAGAGCTATTTTGACTTTTGGGAGCAAAGCCCGGGTGGTAATTCCAAACGCCCTTAAATCATGCCACTGATCGGCGCGAAAATCCAGATCGAGTACTACCGGGATATCATTTTCAACAGCAATTTCTGCTGCAAAAAAAGCAGAACTTCTCGTGGGTTCTATATTCAGGGCGGTACCGGAAATTTCCAATAATCTGCATTGTGAAACTTTAGCAGCCATTACATCATCGATAGTAATCTGACTGTCGGCGCAATTGTCACGGTAATAAACCAATGGAAAGCGGTCAGGAGGTTCAATCCCCAACACTACAGCACTGCTTCTCGCTGTTCGTATTCTTGGAATAAAGGTCGTTTCCACATTTTCATTATTCAGAAAATCAATTATAAAATCGCCTACTTTGTCTTCGCCTACTCCAGTAAGTAAGGCTGCATTCAGTCCTAGTCTGCTACAGCCCACGGCGATGTTTAGGGGTGATCCTCCAACAAAAGCATCAAACCCTTTGATATCAACAAAATCAGCGCCTATATTTTGTGAATAAAGATCTATCGAAGATCTTCCGTAAGTGATCAGGTCGTATTTTTTATTTTTCATTATTTATTTGTTGAAGCTTCTTTTTGGTAGATAAAATCGTTATTAATCAATATTTCCTCTAACATCTCTAATTATTTAAGCATTATAAAATTCAAACATTCAATCAATAATTTTAAAAAAGCCCCAAAACCTTTGAACCCTTAAACCTATTGACCATTCATTTCTGCAGTTACCGTTGGAATCCTGGGATCTTTAGTCTTCCATGAATCAAATATCCATTCGTGATTTGGGTCTGGAGTATTCGCCAAAGACTGATCACTACCTGTCAGAAAATTGAGATAATAAACATTAAATCCATGGCCCGCCACAACAGGATGGTAACCTCTTGGTACCATCACCACATCATTATTTTTTACTACAGCAATTTCATCCAGGCTCCTGTCGTCATTGTAAACTTGTTGAATAGCGAAACCTGTAGGTTTGTCAATTTTGTAAAAGTAGGTTTCTTCCAATCTTGCTTCCAGTACATTTCCATTTTCATCCAGTTTTCTTTCGTCATGCTTATGAGCTGGATAGGAACTCCAATTGCCCGCTGGGGTATAAACTTCTACAGAAACCAGTCGGTGACAAGGGAAGCCAGGCTGTATCAATCCGTTGATTTGTCTTGTAGCATTGTCACCTCCACGGATTTCAATTTCAGCTTCTTCGGGAGTTTTAAAAACAGGGTCAAAATCCTGATCTGTTGCACACCAACCATAAGCAATGTCGAGCAATTCACTTGCGGCTTTTAGTTCGAAGGCAGTATTTCTTGGCAGGTACATCGTATGCGCAATCCCAGAGAAAACATCTTTTCGGCCATTGATTGTTTTCCAAATTCCTTTATCTGATTTTAAACTGTAGTTACCGCCGAGTAAAATAATACCGTATTCGTTATCTTCCGTTTTCGCTTTCCAAACCTCACCTTTTTTCATTAACCGGGCCTGGAAATTAAGATATCCCCAGCCTGCTTCCTCCTTATTAATACTTTGATAAATTCCTGAATTGGCAATTGGTTTTACAAGTAATGGGTATTTTTTATCTATGTTCATGGTAATGAATTTTATTTAATCAAATCTGCCTTTCCAACTGAACCAAGTAGTTCAAACTTTTCTATAATAAACTCCTCAAGTTCTTTCATATATGTTTTTCCTGGGATAATAGGATCGAACAATTCTGATGTATCTCCGAAAAATTCTCGATGTACCCTAGTCCAAATCAGCCGTGCGTCTGTGGCAATATTTACCTTGCACACACCATAATTTATAGATTCTCTTATTTCCTTGCCGCTGACACCTTTTGCAGAGACACCCAAATTGCCACCTGCCTGATTGATTCTCTTAATCTCATTGATGTTAACCTCCGAACCTCCATGAAGCACTAATGGAAACCCTGGTAATATTTCATGGATTTCCCTTAATATATCAAATTGTAATCCTGCACCACCCGAAAACTTATACGCACCGTGACTTGTCCCCACAGCAACAGCCAAACTATCGCATCCAGTTTGATTCACAAATGTTTCTACATCTTCGGGTCTTGTATAAAGTGCATTTTTATCTTCTACCGATAAATCATCTTCTACACCACTTAAAACCCCCAGTTCCGCCTCTACAGCAATCCTTTTCTCATGAGCTTTTTTGACAATTGCTTTTGTCCTTGTTATATTTTTTGAAAAAGAATCATGTGAAGCATCAATCATAACGGAGGTAAAATCGCCTGATCTAATAGCATCCAGTACATGTTGCTCATTTCCATGATCAATATGTATTGCAAAAATTGCTTTGGGGTAAATCTTAGAAGCTGCTTTGATCATACCTATTAACATTTCACTATGTGCGTAGTTTCTGACTACAGGAGTCATTTGCACAATAAATGGGCTGGACGATTTTTCACCGGCACTAAACAATGCAAGGACCTGCTCCATTGACCAGACATTCAAAGCTGCTATGGCGAATTTTCCATAGCAAATATTAAACATGGTGGTTGTAGAAATAAGCATAATTGACTAATATTCTAAGGACGATATAATTATCATTAGATTAGAAAATTATGACATTTAAAATGGATAATGAAATATATTTTATGCAAACCTTTGCATTAGCAAAGGAATTTAACTTAGTAATTTTTTAATACGTAGATCTGTGATGTTTGAAAGTAAGGTATAAAAGCTGATGGAATAATATTGAAAGCTAAAATTATATTTGGAGCTTTCGAGAAGATGCCCTGACAATCAATTCAGGTTTCAATATTTCATACCTGGTCTTTTCAGGCTTTTCCCCATTTAACTTATTAAGGAGAATTCTGGCAGACAACAAGCCCATATCATAGACTGGTTGCCAGACAGATGTAAGTGGCGGGATAAAATAGGAAGAATGCGGTTCATCATCAAAACCAACAACCGAAATTTGATCGGGAATTTGAATCCCCTCCTCTTTAATAACATACATGACACCAATGGCTATTCCATCATTAATGGCAAAAACAGCATCGGGAAGCTCCGATAATTTTAAAATAGATTTTGCTGCCTGAACTCCAAAATCAGGAGTGAATCCTCTTACTTTTATTATAAGATCATCATCTATTGGAATATTGTATTTCCTCAATACATCAAGATATCCTTGAAGCCTGTGTTTAGAAATTGACAAATTAGGAGGTCCCGTAATATGTGCTATTCTCCGGCAACCCGTTTTAATTAGATATTCTACAGCCTGGAAAGCACCGTCGTAATCATCTACCAAAACCTTGTCAGCCTTGAATCCTGCACAATCTCTATCAAAAATAACCAGTGGAGTTCCGCTGTCCATCAATTTGTTAAAGTGATGGGCATTATGAGTTTTAGATGTAGGCGATACTAAAAATCCATCTACCCTAACTTTTGATAAAGCATCTAAAATTTCCTTTTCCTTTTCAAAAGATTCTTCCGATTGACTTATGACTAACCGATATCCTGCATCGTTAACAAGATCTTGAATGCCATTAATCACACTTGAGAAAAAATAACTTGTTATCTCAGGAACAATGATTCCGATTGTATTGGTCTTTTTATTCAATAAACTAAGCGCCAACATATTTGGTTGGTAGTTCAATATTTCAGCTAATTTATTGACCTGTTTTTTTGTATTTTGACTAATTGCAGGATGGTCATGAAGAGCGCGGGAAACAGTTGAAATAGAAATATTCAATCGTTTTGCTATATCAGATAATGTCGTATGATTTTTTATCATTCCAATATTTTTTGCGAAATTTAGACTATTATTGACTAATTCTTATTGACAATCTTCTAGTATGAATTTTCCACAATTGTAAAATCAGATACTATAATATTTTAAATAATCCGTATTAATGGACAATGGATAATATTTATTTAAACCATATTCTTCAAAGGATTGCCATTCATGATGATCAAAAAGCTTTTTCTGAGTTTTTTGATTGTTATCATTCAAAACTCATCAAATTTGCCCATTTGTATGTTCCCAATTATAATCAAGCAGAAGATATTGTATCAGAGGTTTTGATAAAATTATTGAAAAACAGAAAGACACTTCATAAAATAGAAAAATTTGAAGGGTATCTATTTACTATGATTAAAAACCAATCTCTGAATTTTATTAAACAGAATAAGAAAAATTTCAATCATCTGTCTGTTGATAATATGGAAGACTTTTTATCTACCGATAGAATTGACCCATACGAAAAGTATCTTGAATCTGAACTAAGAAACCTTCTAAATAAAACCATTGAGCTATTGCCCCCAAAACGTCAGATGGTTTTTAAATTTATTAAAGATGAGGGAATGTCTCAAAAAGAGGTCGCTGAATTAATGAACATATCTGTCCGTACAGTAGAAGTTCATCTTAAATTGGCGGTTATGGAAGTTCGTAAAGTTATCAAAGAATACTTTACAGAGAGCGAAAAAGAAAAACCATTGATTATCAAAAGAGATTCTAATAAGGGCTTCATATCCTTTTTTTTCTTTTAAAGAAAAACAAACCTCGATTACGGGATTTTAATATCTCTGTTGTTTTTATATTAACATCAGATACTTAGATGAATTCCAATATTAATATAGATCAGATCATTTCAAATTTTTTAACCGGTACATTAACTGACTTTGAAAAAAAGAAGTTGAAGGAGTGGGAAAATGAATCAGATCAAAACGCCTACCAGCTCAAAAAATTAACAACCCTGTGGAAAGAAATATCAATTGATCGAAAAACCATTAACTCATCATACATTAAGAGAAAAATATGGCATGAAGGAGTTGAGCAGAATCTTAATTCCCCGAAAAAAGAAAAACATAGATTTATACAATTATTTGATTTAAGAAAAATTGCAGTAGCATTTATCATATTTTCCATAATTGGCATCCTTTATTTAATTTCTCAAAATTTTGCAAATACGGAATTAATACCAACTGACAATGAGTATGTTGAGAAAGCAAATCCTTCAGGACAAAAATCCAAAATATTTTTATCTGACGGTTCCGTAGTCTGGCTAAACGCTAAAAGTTCCATCTCCTACTATAAGCATTTTTCTGATTCAGCAAGAATCGTTTCACTAGAAGGCGAGGCATTTTTTGAAGTGGCAAAAGATAGTCTCAATCCATTTATCGTTAAAACTAACGGGGTTAGTGTCGAGGTGATAGGAACACAATTCAATGTAAATTCAAGAATTTCTGAAAAGGAAGTTTCTGTAGCATTGATAGAAGGTGTTATCAAAGTTTTTACTAATACAAATGTAATTGGTAGTGAAGGGAAAGTAATAAATCCTGGTGAAGGGTTGACTATCAATTATCTACACAATAGTATAGATAATTTCACTTTTGATCCTTCAAATTTCACCAATCCTTATTCAAATTGGAAAGATGGAATATTAGTTTTTAATGGAGAAAGCTATCAAGAATTTATCTCAAAAATTGAATTATGGTATGGAATTGAGGTACAAGTTGAAGGCGTTCCTTCTGCTAATTGGAAAATAAGGGGTGATTTTAATAATGAGTCATTAGAAAATATTTTAAAATCCATTAGTTACAATAAAGAATTTACATATAAAATAGACAGGAAAAAATTATTGTTAAACTTTAAAAAATAATATATGAGAGTAATATCCAGGTAAAAAAATACCGCAACAAGGTCTGAAGTCGAAGCGGTATCTTATTTAAACATGTTAAAATTAAAAACCAAAATTATGAAAAAAACAGTACTTAAGCTATTGTATATGACTAGCTTTTATTCAATGATTGGCGTTATAGCCCAAATGTTATTCCTGAATCTTGCATGCGCAATTGATTCTGATGCACAACAAATACAAAGTGTCAAAGAAGTCTCTTTAAAATTAAAATCTAAAAATACTCGGGTCATTGATATTTTTAGTGAGATAGAAAGCAAAACGGATTTTAAATTTGTCTATGATAAAAAAGACAATTATCTCTTGAGGCAAGTTGATGTTTCTCCAAATAAAATGACAATCGAGCGTCATCTTCTACAAATCTCCAAGCAAACCAAATTAGGCTTCAGGCAGGTAAATAATAGTATTAGTGTCAAATTACTAGAGAAAAAAACCGGCGAACATATTGAGATAATTATCCAAAAAAGAACCATTACTGGCAAAATTACAACTGAAGAAGACCCCGAAGGATTACCTGGAGTAAATGTGCTACTTAAAGGATCTGTAACTGGCACAGTAACCGACGTGGAAGGTAAATATTCTTTGGAGGTTATTGATGATGTTAATGCAATATTGGTTTATAGCTCTGTTGGCTATTTATCTCAGGAAATCGTGATTGGAAACAAATCAATTATTGACCTTAATCTATCACCTGATATTACTGCTTTAAGTGAAATCGTAGTAGTTGGTTACGGTACTCAGGAAAAAAGAAATGTTTCAGGGTCTATTGCTTCTGTTGATTCAAAAATATTGGAACAAACACAGTCCCCCTCATTTGATGCTTCTCTTCAGGGAAGAGTACCTGGAGTTTATGTCACAACAAATGGCGGACAGCCTGGAGGAGGTGTTTATGTTAGAATAAGAGGAGCAGGCACGATTAATAACAGCAATCCGCTTTACGTAGTTGATGGGATAATTATTCCTGCAGGAAATAGTGAAAATTCTAATCCATTAGCCACTATTAATCCTAATGATATAGAAAGCATTGATATACTTAAAGATGCTGCTTCTTCAGCAATATATGGAGCAAGAGCTGCAAATGGTGTTGTCTTAATTACTACAAAAAAAGGAAAATCAGGTAAACCAACTTTAACATATAGTGGGTATTATGGTATTCAGCAACTTGCAAGCAAATTAGATAGACCAATGAATGCCAGAGAGTTTGCAGAAAATATGAATGCAGCTTTTGAGGCTTCAGGTGATCCAATTCCGTTTCCCAATCCGTCTACACTTGGTGAAGGCACCAATTGGCTGGAGGAAGGCACACAAACCGGATCAATTACCGATCATCAACTTTCTATTTCTGGGGGTACAGAATTCAATAAATATTATGTGTCAATGAATTATTTTGATAATCAGGGTGTAATGCTTGACACATACCAAAAGCGATTATCTTTTAGAGTCAACACTGAAAATAAAATAGGCAAGGTATTAAAGTTAGGAAATACGCTGATGTACAGTAGAAGTTCTCAACTTAATAATGATGCGGGTAATAGAGATTTTATCCATGGCGTATTCACTACCTTGTATCAAATGCTACCTACTGTTCCCGTTTACGATGATGATCCTGCAACATCAAGTACTGGCTATGGGGGACCTACAGATGTAAACTTAGAGAGGCAACGTAATTTGATATCTCAGAGAGTTAGGCCAACAAGAGAAAATTCCAGTGATAGGATTCTTGGTAGTGTCTATGCAGATTTAACCATATTTAAGGGCTTAACTTTCCGATCAACTATTTCCGTTGATATCAGGAGAGAAAGTAACTATTTTTATGAAGCAAGCTGGCGTGA
>CAYREN010000173.1:0-1058 GCA_964423255.1 uncultured Roseivirgaceae bacterium
CCTTGATTGCGGCCAGATTTCACCGCACGAAATAACGGTTCCTTGTCTGAAGGCGTAACCGCTAATTGTTTCAAGTATCGGGTTAACGCTTCATCCAATTGTGGATGCATTTCAATAGCGTGTTCCATGCCACCTTTAATCGCCGTAAAGCGCAGCATCCGATAGCCCTGGTCTTCAAAAAAGGCATCGGTGGTTAAATTCCCAAGTTCGTCATCTCGGCAACCCGTCCAGAATAAAGTATTCAGAATCGCCGCATCGCGGATCCCCTGGAGCGTTCCTAAATCTGGCGCATCCATTAACATTCTGGCTTGCAGAGGTGTCATGGCTGGAGTGACTCCTCGCTCACGGCCAGATTCACCATCAGATTTGAGTGATGGCCGTTTGATCCCACGCACGGGGTTATAGCGAACTTCTTGATTTTCGATCAAGGCATCAAATAATGACGATAACGCGGACAAACGGATTCGCACGGTTCTTGGTTTCAGTTGTTTGTCTTTTTTTAAATATTCACGGTAAGCAATGATATGGGCGGGTAGGATCGCTTGTAGATTGTCTGGAGTTGGTGTTAAGGCATGAAACTGCAAAAATTCCCGTACCGTGTAGGCATAGGAGCGCTGGGTTTCAATCGACTGTTGATTGTAGAGCCAGGTCATGGCCGTTGACCAGGTGCTGAGCCATTCAACCGTTTCGTTGATCGCTGGAAGTTGATTGTTGGGGGAAATAGTCAGTTCTGTGTTCATAGGTTTTGTTGTGTTCTTTATGTCCGATAAAGGGCGTTATCGGACATATAATACAAGAGTGAGGATCGCTGTCAAATGAAAGTGATTCGTATTTGGAAAGTGGTCAAAAAGTGATTTTTTAAACTCGCTCAAAATTTGACGATTGTCTAAATTGGAATAATTTTCCAGCAACATAATGCCTGACAAAGATCCTTCTCAAATTAACGAATCAGAAAACTCCACCACTTCAAGTTTTTCAGATAATCCATCACCTGTAGATCTGGTGGAAAACAACACCACTCAAACCATTCAACAAATGCTGGATAGTTTTGATCGTGG
>CAYREN010000173.1:1158-2435 GCA_964423255.1 uncultured Roseivirgaceae bacterium
CTCGCGCTATTTTGAAAACACGGTTTTTAGATTCCGATCCTATTACATCACCAGAAGCCATGAAAGAATTTCTCGTGACAGAACTGGCCTTATGTGAAAAGGAAGTGTTTGCAGCCGTTTTTTTGAATGGACAGCATCAGGTATTGTCTTTTGAAAAACTGTTTTACGGAACGATTGACGGGGCTTCTGTTTATCCACGAGAAGTGGTTGAACGCGCCCTATTCCATAATACCTCAGCCGTTATTTTTGCTCATAATCATCCATCTGGACAGACAAAACCAAGTGATGCTGATAAACAAATAACTCAGAGGCTAAAAAAGGCTCTGGCATATATTGATGTCGAAGTCCTCGATCATATTATCATTGGTGGCAGTGATACTATGTCATTCGCAGAAAAAGGATTGATTTAGAAGCAATAAATATAGCGGCTATATTTCTTTCTTTTTTGATTTCAAATGCTCCACGCGCTCGCCATTGGCGTAAATCCAGTGGCTTGAAAAATCGGCTTTCACCTGATCCAGGGTGGAAAATAAAATGAGTCGTTCAAAGGCTTCAAAATCCTTCACTGCTAATATTCTTTTGCGTACAGCTTCTAAAATACTCGGTTTTTCATACACCGATAACAAAAAATTTGCCGTCGGATGATCATAACGCTGGTTAAATATCCCCTGTGCCATCGCATCAATATTGCGGTTTAATTGAGCGACTATGCGTTTGGTATTGTTGCCTCGATGCATTTCAATGGCAAACAGTTTTCGTTTGTCGTTTTGATCAATCCGTGTGATGCCATCAGGAATAAATATCTTGTTATTAAGCATAAAGCGGTTTTTGCTCGACATCGGAGTTTTACCAGTGCGATTGCTGCCGATCATATCAAAATAGCTGGTAAAAAATTCTACCGAATAGTCATGCAATAGAGCCCATTTACGCAGTGCTATATGAATATCAATAAAATTAACCCGATGAAAATAATCATCGGTAAACTGTACGCCACCTTTCGGATAGTGAATATCTGAATAATCAACTTGCTGGCGTTCGGCAACCGCTTCCGCTCCACGCCTGGTTAAATAGTAGATTCGTGAGAGTGCGCCTTTGCCGGGCTTCCCTGCAAAACCTTGATAGTTTGCAAACGGTTGGCGACCACTGGTCAGTGGAGCCAAAATCTTATTACGGATCACTGGCAAGCTTTTCGAAATTTCATAATCATGTAACTGTTTGGCCGTCAAATATTGATATTGCGCCAAGGCTTCGAGCGTTTGTATTTGTTGTGGTTTTAA
>CAYREN010000173.1:2535-9209 GCA_964423255.1 uncultured Roseivirgaceae bacterium
GTTTTTGGCGATGATTGGCAGTCATCTCTTTGTCCAATATGAGCGGGACGATAATAGCGTTCTAGCTGATCGTTTCGTGTCATCCTCCACTCATCTTCCGTCATAAAATAATCGAAATACCCTGGATCATTTTTATCTTTCGCTAAAAATCCTGGTGTGGTGACGATATAAGCGGGTAACGGACTATTGGTGCAAGAATAAACAAATTTTCCCACGGTGAGCCGTTTAAAAATATTCTTTTCGGCATCCGTTTCTTTCATTAAAGCGGCCTGGCTCGTATGTCCCACCTTCCCCGCAAACTTTAGCCGTGTATTGGTCGATACGATATCTTTCAAACCTGGGTTCATATCTTGTAAATAGGCTTGCGAAGCAAAGGTCAAATATAGCCTGTATTTACGGGTCTCGGTTAAAATTGAGCGGATAGTCTCGGTAATAAACCGCTGGCTTTCATCAACAAATAAATGACAGGGAACGCGTTTTTCTTCTGGAATAAACGCTCGATTAAAGGCGACTTCTTTAATCTTGGCCAGAATGAATTTTCCCATCACATCACTGGTTTGTTCCGACAATTTTCCCGCTGATAAATTAAATACAATCACTTTATTTTCAGTCATTAACTGGGACAAATTCAGCGTGTTTTCTCCCGTCATAAATTTCAAAAAAATGGTGGTGTTAAACAAACTCTGTAATTTGGTTTTGATGCTTTGTTTCGTCGGGTTATAGGTTTTTTTGGAGAAATCATATTGAAAAAAGTCACGCACCGTCTCATTGACACAATGCTTCTGAGCATAATCCAACAAATCTTGATTCCGCTCATCATCCATGAAGCGTAATAAATCGGTAAGATTACTGTTTCCCTTCAGAAATAACACCAACACACAATTTTCTAGAATAGTGCGCATCTGTGCGGAAAAATCCGAACTCATAATGCCTCCCAGCACATCAATAATATTTTGAGTGCTACTTTCAGCCGCATCCCAGGTGCTTTTTTCTAGTCGCAATGGGTTGAGAATCGGGAGTAAATCAGGGGCTTGGTCTCGGTGTAAATAAGGATCAATGTAAACCAATCGATCCTGATGTAAATGTGGCTTCATGCGAGCGACTCGTTCCGCAATATCGCCGTGTGGGTCGATCAGGATAACGCCTGTTTGAGTATTTTCGGTTAGATAGTGATAGATCAAGGTTTCTAAAAGCGTACTCTTCCCACTGCCACTCGCGCCACAAATATAAGTGTGTGCTTGGCGGTTTTTTTCCTCCACTTGGAAAGGCCTCGGAGTCGAAAAAAAAGCCGCCTCTGTTTCTGGAAAAGCAAGCTGTAGCGTCGCTATTGAAGATTCAATATACCATTGCGGTGTTGGTCGATGCCCTTGAACAATGCGTTGTTGAATCGGATTTTCCCTTTGATAAATTTTACGATCCTGCCGATATTGTTTTGCATCTTTTTGATAGCAAAAAACATTGTAGGCGAGGTTTTTTTTCCGGTCGTTTGGGTAGCAATTTCGATTGTATTTAGCGCTTTTTATGTCGGGTTGTTTTGGCGCTTCGAGACGCTGTTGAAAGCGGTCTTTGAACTGCTCAAAGGAATCTAAACAGATAATTTTTTTGGCGAGATATTCGATAAATTGAATGGATAATTCCGCATTATCGATCAGTGTAAACACCCCCGAAGCAATACGCTCTGTCGAGTTTTGCATCCCCATAAACTGAACGAATTCATCCGCCAGCGGGACTCTTTTTTGCGGTGCTTCAGCCATAGGTTTGTGGTTATATTTACGGTTATATCCGTGGTTACACGAAGAACAGACTCATGATGGTAACAGCAAGGCTTTGAGTCATACAACTCAATTGGACTCCCTCTCTTATACTCCTTATTCAATCGGTCTCAATCAAACCAAGTCACTCATCCTCACTCATCACCCTGGTTCTTCGCTCGTCTTCACTCCTTGGCTTGATCATTCCCCAATTAAATCCATCCTATTTCGTGAGGGACGCGGACGGCCAGCCCGTCATTCATATGATTCATCTTCTAAAATTTTTTATCCCCTCCCCTTTCAATATTTTTCTATCGGTTCCTGATTATGATTCCCCCGATTCTTTATGCTCAAACTCATCCTGGAACTGCTCCACCATTCCCAATATATCTGCTGCGGTTTTCTCGCCATATTGGCGGTTCAAATCGGCTTTAAATTGCTCTAGGCGGATTTGTTGCGTGGTTTGATGTGTTAGCGTGTCTTTGTCTTGTTCGTGGCTAGATTGGCGTTTGTCGTTGTCCAGTTTGGACGATAAGATCATGAGAATCGCTTTCTCCAAAATGCTCGATAGCGTGGTGTGGTGAATCTCTTCTAATAAATGATTCTGTCGAACTTGCTGGGTTTTGATGAACTCAATCAGATCAATGTTTTTGTAGAAAATACTATCGGCTCGATCCCGTTCTCTGACTTCTGGGTCAAGATCATGTTTGAGCTGGATAACTTCGAGGCTGTTTTCTAGGGTGGCGTGTCGGGATTCGTTGTGTAATTGGATTTCTTGTTTGCGTTCGTTGTGGCGTTCTTCCTGTAAGGTTTGTTTCTGTCGGGTCTGTTCTCGGATTACCGCTAGTTTCGTTTCTAAATCGTCTACCATTGTTTGCCCCTTATTCGTCCTTGAGTTTGGCTAACAAATTAAGTAATTGGCTTTCATACTCTCCCGCTTTTCCTTTCTGGGATTCCAGAATCATTTGATTCATGGTTTGTAGTTGATCAATCAATTCTTGCTGTTTGCCGATGGTCTGGTGCATTTCAATTAATTTTTGGTTGGTCTCGGCTCGCATGGTTTCCAATTTCTGGTCATATTCTTCTTGTAGCGCCTTGAGACTGACGTTTTGTTGATTCTCATAGTGCGCGGTTAGTTGGTTGTATTTTTCGCCGTAGCCACGCTCTACATCGATCATTTTTTCGATGAAATGATCTAATTTCTCAATGGTAGGGAGTTGTTGTGCCATAAATGGTTTTAGATGTTTGTTGAGGTGGGTTTCTGCGTCTTTTATGATACTTTGGCACTGTTTTATACAATAGGGAAAAACGATTTCTCGCATCTCGGTTAAATCACAGTCTAACTCTAATCCGCCTTGGAGTTTCTTGATGTTTGCCACAAACTCCCGATCCTCTGGAATGGGATCAAAAACAAGCGACCAGTTGGAGCGAAACAGGGTTAAGCGGGTTTTAAGGGCGGTTGAGAGTTCGTTGAGGTAGAAAATTCGGCGTGTTCGGACATCTCGCTGAATATCGGGGTGCTGTCCTGTTTTATTTTCTGTTGTGTGGTCTTTCTGAAAAGACGGCAATAGCAAATGAAAATAACTCACGCCATCATCAATCAAGGGCAGGTGGTAATAACCGTGTCCTTGATAATTGTAAGCGTCTTTGTGTCTGATTTCTTTGAATGGCTCGTGCTTTTCGCCTGTGTCGTGGTTGAGGAAGCGAACGCAAACCAGCGTACTGTAGCGGTATCCAGCCCTAAATTCGGTTAAATAATCACAGAAGTCGGGGTAGGTGCTTGTGTGGTTGATGTTTTTTTTGGTGGATTTTAGGGCTTGGTAGACAGAGAGTTTGCGGGGGGATATTTTTGCTTTAATAAACATTGACATGTGTGAATATTTCACATCTTTTCGTTCCTGTGTTATGGTACAACTATCACAGAACGGCTAGCATCATCAGAGATAAGGAAGTTTTGAGAATTTTCTGTCAATGTTCGTCTGTTGGTATTAGTAGATTACTACAATAATTTCTGTGTAAATGAGGAGGAGCTCTCACTTTTGAGTTCTTTAATGATGTGTAATTTCCCCTATCTGAACTATATTTTGATAAGGGCGTTTGCCTTTTCTACACATTTTTAGCTTAAATTACAGGGCAACACTATGAAAGATCCAAATATATAATCCAAATATATAAGTGGATAAAAGCCAAATATGGTGAGTCATCATATTTGGCTTTTATCCCTTTACAGTTATCCTGTTTTTTTCTTCCAAAATCATTTGAATGTGTTGTCTATGAAGTTCGATACTTCTTAGAGGATTCATCCCTTTGTTCTCCATATTGTCATTTATAATTTTATTTGCCCATTCCTCAGCTTTCAATATCCAGTAAATACATTCACTTTTTTCCCCATATTTTTCAGTGTGTTTTGTTTTCAAATAACAATACCATGCTGCCGTATCAGCCATATTTTGGTACATAGTATCATTTTTTTCACATTCCTTTTCTATTTTATTATAGTATTCTTCGGCTTTTTTTAGGTTCTCTTGAACAATCGAAAATGCTTTATTTGTATTGCTTTTTGAGATGTTTTTTTCTACCAGTGCTAAATGGTACCAGCATATATTGTTTAAATAAGACATTGTGGCATTCTTACTATCCATTAACTTTTCTGTTTTTTTATAAACTTCTTCTGCTTCTTTTATTTTATCTAGCGAAGTTTCATAATATTCTATGCCAAGCGACCAATATATATTTGCCATCCTTTGATAAACATTAAATTTATTTATTGGATGTGATTCTATAGACCTCATTAACGATTCACACTTATCAAACATAATAAATGCATCCACTTTATTTCCATCTAAATACTTTATTTCTCCTATTCTAAAATAAATGGCGTATCTATCTGAGTCTGATTTATACTCATCATTAATAATATAGTTTTTATATAACCCATAAGCTTCTTTTAGTTCTCTTTTAAGCATTAAAATAAATGCTTTTTCCATGACTATAAAGTAGGATAAACTGTCGCCACTATTGTTAATATTTACATCAATTTTTTTATTGATCTCAAATAATAGTTTTTCTAATTCTTTAATAGCGCTCTCTTCGCTTCTTTGAATATTTTGTCTTTCTGCTTTTTCTACATATTCATCATACAATTCTTCGGCATCGTATGATTTCATCTTTTCATTTATTTTGTAATCTTCGTCATAATGTAAAAATACTTGTTTTGTCCTTTCATTAAAGAACTCTGTCCATCTTTGATCATGAGCTTGTATTTCCCTGATTGTTTCTATTTGTCTCTGTACATCTATTAAATTCTTAGACAAATTTTCAAATAACTTTTTTGCATGCGGATGCACACTAGATTTTTTATACGATATATCATGCTCAATTTCAGCCCAAACATCTTGTAATATTGTTCTGAGTTGAATTTCAAATTTTATTTTTTTTAGAACAGATGATCCCTTTGTAATTCCAATTGTATAGTGAACTGACTCATACCCAGAATCTTTATTCGTATACTCTATTTTTGTAGAGCCTTCGTCATCGTCGTCATCTTTAGTGTTTAAGACAAGTTTTTCTGGTACTTTCCCATTCCATCCTACCGCCCTAGCATTTAAGCACATACATGCATTACTTATAAAAGCCCTGATCCTCTTGTTTTCCCACGATGCATATATATTAATTTCTTTTAATATATATTTATTAGAAGAAAAATAAGTTAATATATCTATATGCGCGCCATCAATATCATCTTCGTATAAGCAATGGACTCTCATCCCTAATAAATCAGTTATATTTTCTATAGACTCCCCTTTTCTTCTCAATTTTATAAATGTACTCTCTGGTGATTTTATGCGACTTTTTATTGAATAAATAAATTCACTTTTAGTCTCTTTTATCTCTCTCAAATCTTTTTCAATCAAGATAGAAAGATCAAAAAGTTCAGTATTTATATCGCTAATATATTTTTTTACTTCTTCAAAAGTAAACACAAGATATTCCTCTTAATTTTATAAGTAATACGATTGTTTTATATTATATATATAAGCTAGTAACTATCTTCATGAAATGAAGTTTCAACAATCAAAATTTAAAGTCGGTATTTCTTCCAATAATTTAGTCACTCTTTCAGAATATTCTTTTGTACCTTTATATTTAAGAATTTTTTCTATTTCCTTCCTATTAATAGGCACACAATCTCCCAAAGAAAGAGTGAAATATGCCTCCTCCCACTTTTTCTCGGCATACTCATCAGTATCAAAGTAATTATAATACGAATCATCCATTATGAGTAATTTTTTATCCATTCTATAGGTTGTTATTTTATAACATAACAATACTTTATAAAAACAACATGTCAATATTAAATTTAAAAAGGGGGTATCCATTTCACTGGCCTTCAACCCAATCATCAACGATTTACTTGCGTAGCAACGGATCAATGCATACGCGGCCTATTCTAAAGTTCTATAAAACAACACCCAACGAGCCTTTGAGACTCAGCGGTTGAAACGAGGTGTCATTAGGCCAGTGAAATGGATACCCTTTTAAAAATTTTCTAACTTAGAAGAACTATCCGATCCTCTCTAACAATCTACAAACCGTTGTTCTATGCCAACGATCCCCGTTCATGGTCTGTACCTGTCGAGAATTCAATTCCCTAACCAAATCACAAACCTTGGTAATTCCGTCCGCTTGATATTTCCAAATAATCGGGGCGATATTATCCGCAAAGGCTTGAGCCGTTGCCTTGTTTTCTCTGGCTCGGTCTTTCCCTGTTGCTCCTAAAATTACCCCTTGTTTTTTCTTTTGGGCTAAAGCGTCCTTAATTCTTTGGCTGATTATATCCCTTTCCCATTCCGCAAAAACTGACATTAACTGAATCATGGTTTTATTGGCTTGGGGCATATCACAAGCGACAAAATCAATATT
>CAYREN010000174.1:0-9195 GCA_964423255.1 uncultured Roseivirgaceae bacterium
TTCATAATCACTAAAAATTACACAAACCTGATAGTTTTTAATTTACGCACATTTACCATTTTGTATTTTACTTTGCTTGCCGGCAAAAGATTGAATCTGTTTGCAATTTTTAGCTTTTCACCATTTATAAGTTACACCTTAACACTGGCTTATAGTCAAATTATGAATTACCTGACAACTTACGAGCAAATGAAACAGGCATTGGATAGCAGAACAGTAAAGAAAATTACATTAATGAATTCCTACCGCGTTCTGGGATTTCAAATTAACATGTTTATAAAGAAATCCATTGAAAATTCAAAAGAGATAACGCAGGCAATAAATTCGAGGACCATAATATGATTGAAGTAAAAAATATTTATTTTAAGTATGCGAAAGAGTTCGTGCAAAATAATGCAAGTTTTTCCGTATCAAAGGGCGAAAAAATCGCTTTGTTCGGCGTTAATGGCAGTGGAAAAACATCCTTATTGAAACTGTTGGACGGCTTACTTTTTCCTCAAAAAGGCGCAATATTATTCGAGGGACGTAAACTCACGAAACAAAGTTTAAAAGATAAAGATTTCAGAAAAGAATTTCGAACTTCTGTGGCTTTGTTGTTTCAGAATCCTGATATCATGTTATTTAACCCGAGTGTTTATGAGGAGTTGTCTTTCGGATTAAAACAGCTCCAACAGAATAATTTAGATGAAAAAATTAATCACTGGGCTGAAAAATTAAACTTGTCGGACTTATTAGACAAATCTCCCGTAAAAATGAGTGGAGGCGAAAAACAACGGGTTGCTCTGGCTTCCATACTCATTTTGGAGCCGGAACTACTACTCTTAGATGAGCCGTTTTCTTCCTTGGATCTAAGGGCGACAGGCTGGCTGATAGATTTCCTGAACACCTTGGATTCTACCCTTATTATGGCACTTCACAATATTGAATTAGCAAGGGAAATTGCCGAAAGGGTTATTGTGCTTTCCGAAAATCACGAAATTATATATGACGGCGACATAAACGACTTTGCCAACGACAAAGAGAAATTGGTAAAAGCCGGTTTGTGGCATCAACATTCGGGAAAAGAAGCCCACATTCATAATTTTTAGGTTGCGTTCTTTTTGTCTCGCCCGTTAACGAATACAAGTTTCTTATTTTCTATACTATCTCGTATTCCGTAAAGAAAAAATATAAAGCCCAGTTACTTCTAAAATTTTTCGTTTTTGATAGAAGTTCATATCTTATCTCTATCCTATGTGTTTGTCAACTTATTACTACCCAAACATTTACGGCTTTAGAGGGATAATAAATTAACGAAATATCGAACAAACATCTTAAGCAGAAAATAAATCTCTCTGTAAAAAACTACACCTGTTGCTTTGTATGGTTGTCAGGTCAGAGATACTCTTCCGCCCCATTCAACTCCTCTAAATCTCCCATCTGCATCAGGATATCCATAGTTGTTTTTGCTTCTGCTTCATCTACAATACTTATGGCGCTGCCTACATGAACCAATACATAGTCCCCTACTTTGGCATCAGGAACCATGGTAAGGTTTACCTGCTTAACGATGCCGTTGAATGACACTTTGGCCACACGGAATATATCGTCTATGTCCGAATCTATCTTAATGATTTTCCCTGGAATTGCTAAACACATAATTATTTAATTTTATTTTTCAACCATTCATACCATTTATCCATCCCTTCACCCGTAGTAGATGAAATATCAAAAAATTCAATGTTTGGGTTTACCTGCCGGGCAAAATCCTTGGCCTTTTCAACATCAAAGTTTACATAAGGCAACAAATCGATTTTGTTTATAATACAGACCTGTGAGCCAAAAAACATGTCAGGATATTTAATGGGTTTGTCATCTCCTTCCGTCGTGCTGATAATAACTACTCTGACATTTTCCCCCAGGTCAAATGCAGAAGGACAAACAAGATTTCCAACATTCTCGATCATAACGATAGCGTTGGGTTCAGGATTGAGCTTCAAAACGGCATTGCTCACCATATCACTGTCTAAATGACAAGCCGTACCTGTATTGATCTGAACAACAGGAGTTTGTAATGCATCAATCCTGTTTGCATCATTCATGGTTTGCTGATCACCTTCAATAACATAGAAACTTATTTTGTCCTTAAGGTCGGTTAGGGTTCTTTCGAGTAAAGTGGTCTTTCCCGACCCGGGTGAACTTACCAGGTTGATGGCAAAGATGTTCTTTCCAAGGAAGTAGCCTCGATTTCTCTCGGCAAGCAACTGGTTGGACTGCAAGATATCCTGTTCAACTTCTAATATGGTCTTTTCATGATGATGGTGATGTTCGTGTTCGCGTTCATGTTCATGATGCCCATGCCCCACCTTATGGTCAACAGCCACCTCCCAAACCGGAGATTCTACTTCTCCGGGTTTTTGAATGCTAATACCTTCTGTTACGCCACATCCGCAAGTTGTACACATAATTATATCTGTTTAATTTACTACAATAGCTTTAACTCTTAATTCTTTTCCGTGATAAATATCCTTAAAATGACTTTTGCATCTGGGACATGGATCAAAAATATTTTTTAGATCATAATCATAACCGCAATCCAAACATCTGGCTTTACCTTTAATAATATCAATCTTTTTTTCAGCATGCTCCAAAACAGTTCCATTTACAGCCAAAGGCCATGCAAAATTAAGCGACTCTATTTCAACGCCGGATAAAGTCCCAATTTCGAGCTCAATAAGTTCGATCTCGGAAAACTGATGCTTGACAGCCTCATTTTTGGCTATATCCACAATACCCATGGCTATTGATAGTTCGTGCATATCTTATTGCCTATATCGAAATGACATCTTGGATAATATTAATTTAAATAAGTTCATACAAAAATAACAAAAACGCAAGACTATTTTAAACACTGGCATAACCGTTATTACTGTGTGGCAATGTTAGTAAATTGTTTACAAATGAACAATTTTTTTTATAGAAACTTTTGCTTCTCAAAAAACTTTTTTATATTTGGAAGCGCAATATTAAAGAAATAGTTTCTATTTGTTTGCCTTGCAATGTTTTACGTTTTTTCAGGCTAATAATAATAGCAGAAGTCATATTTAAAATGAGTTCAAATAACTTAGAATAAGCATATAATAATTTTAAATAAGCATCACTATGGAAAAAACATTAAAAAAAGAAGAAACCTATTATGAGAATATCAGAAATAAAGGATATTCTCGACGAGATTTCTTAAGATTTGTTACCTATATGACTGCATTTATGGGGATAGAGTCAAGTATGGTGGGGCAGGTTGTAAAGGCAATGGAGACTAAGAAAAGGATACCTGTAATTTGGGATCACTTTCAGGAATGTACAGGATGTACGGAATCGTTTATCAGATCAAACCACCCGTTAGTTGCTGATCTAATCTTGGATAAGATATCATTGGATTACACGGACACTCTGATGGCCGCTTCCGGATTTCAGGCTGAAGAAGCCAAACAGCAATCCATGAAAGATAATTACGGCAAATATATCCTCGTGGTTGAAGGAGCAATCCCCATGAAAGATGGCGGTGTATATTGTTCAATTGCAGGACGTTCGGCTATTGATATACTTAAAGCCGACGCTGCAGGTGCTGCTGCTATTCTTACTTTTGGCAGTTGTTCTTCCTGGGGTGGCATTCAGGCTGCTGCACCAAATCCTACAGGAGCCGTACCGGTAAGCACCATTATTAAAGATAAACCGATTATCAAAGTACCAGGATGTCCGCCAATTTCAGAAGTGATGGTAGGTGTAGTGATGCATTATGTAACTTATGGAACTTTACCATCTCTGGATTCCATGGGAAGACCAAAACAGTTTTATGGAAAACGCGTACACGATTCTTGTTATAGAAGAGCCTATTTTGATGCAGGATTGTTTGCTGAAAGTTTTGACAGTGAAGAGGCAAAAAAGGGGTACTGCTTATATAAATTAGGATGCAGAGGCCCTCTTACTTACAATGCTTGCGGATGGATGGAGTGGAACAACGGAGTGAGTTTTCCCATTAAATCGGGAAACCCATGTATCGGTTGTAGCGACAATCACTTTTGGGATAATGACCCATTCACGAAAAGAGTGGAAAATGTACCTGGTTTCGGAATAGAATCTACTGCAAATACAATTGGCAAGATTGTGTTGGGTGCAGCTATTGGCGGTACGGCAGTTCATGCTGTTGCAGCTAATATTGCTAAGAAAAAAGACCTCAGGTCTAGTGCAAGAACAGGAAAAGTTAATGAAAAAGATATTAAAGAATAAAATACTTTATCATGGCAAACAGAATAGTAATAGATCCAATAACGAGAATAGAAGGACATTTGCGCATTGAAGCCGAAATCAAAAATGGCAAAGTTGTAAATGCTTATAGTTCCTCAACGATGGTAAGAGGAATAGAGAAAATTGTTGAGGGAAGAGACCCGCGAGATGTATGGGCATTTGTACAACGTAGTTGTGGCGTTTGCACAACAGTACATGCCATTGCATCCCTCCGAGCGGTTGAAAATGCCCTTGGAATAGTTGTTCCTCCTAATGCCGAGCTGGCCCGAAACCTGGTACTCGCAACTCAGTACATGCACGATCATGTTGTGCATTTCTATCATCTACACGCACTTGACTGGGTAGATGTCACCAGAGTTTTAGACGCTGATCCGAAAGCAACTTCTACACTTGCCCAAAGTATTTCCAAATGGCCAAATAGTTCACCGGGATATTTTTCAGATGTTAAGACAAGAATCAAAAAATTCATTAACAGCGGCCAGCTGGGGATTTTTGCTAACGGATATTGGGGAAACCCGGCAATGAAACTGCCACCCGAAGTGAATCTACTGGCCGTAGCCCATTATCTTGAAGCGCTTGACTGGCAAAAAGAAATTGTAAAAGTCCATACTATACTTGGTGGGAAAAATCCACATCCGCATTTCCAGGTTGGAGGTATGGGAAGCACCATTGACCTTAATGATGCAGGAGCCAGCCTGAATACGGATACATTAGATTATATAAGTAAATTATTAAAAGGGGCACACAAATTTGTAAACGAAGTTTATGTTCCCGACTTACTGGCCATTGCTTCATTTTATAAAAACTGGGGGACAATCGGAGTTTCTAAGTTCCGCAATTATCTTGTTTATGGTGATTTGCCTACGGATGGCTATAATAATAAGTCGAGTTTCAAAATGCCATCGGGTGTTATTCTAAATGGTGACTTAAGCACTGTCCATCCGGTTGATCTGGAAAAGACGGACGAGATTAAGGAATTTGTAAACAACTCATGGTATGATTATTCCGTTGGAGATGATAAAGGACTATCTCCGTATAATGGAGAAACAAACATTCATTATACAGGGCCTAAACAGCCGTATGAACATTTGGACTTTGATAAAAAATACAGCTTTGTAAAAACACCAAGATGGAACGGAAAACCTATGGAAGTCGGCCCTTTGGCAAGAATGTTAGTTGGATATGCAAAAGGGATTCCCGAATATCAGGAAGTAGTTAATTATACTCTAAAAAAATTAGATATACCTGCCGGCGCTTTATTTTCTACCTTAGGAAGAACGGCAGCACGAGCATTAGAAACTAAATTGGTGGCCGATTGGGGTCTTGAGTTTTATGATCAATTGATTAGAAACATTAAGAACGGAGATACCCAAATGGCAAACATGAAAAAATGGGAGCCATCTTCCTGGCCGAAAGAAGCCAAAGGAGTCGGTTATCTCGAAGCACCACGGGGTAGCTTAGGTCACTGGATTACTATTAAAGATGAAAAAACAGCTAAATATCAAATGGTTGTTCCAACTACATGGAATGCATCACCAAGAGATCCGAAAGGACAAAGGTCTGCTTATGAATCAGCACTAATTGGAACACCTATTGCCGAGCCTAATAGCCCGTTAGAGATTTTGAGAACCATCCACTCCTTTGATCCGTGTTTGGCCTGCGCGGTTCATTTATATGATGAACAGGGCAAACATGTCAGCCAAATTCAAATTGGAGGAGCTTGCAGTATTTGATATTAAAATCATTTAAATTAATTAAAAATGGCAACGTTAACTCATAATTTCAAAAGAGTGTATGTATGGGAAATCCCCGTCAGACTCTTTCACTGGATTACGGTTCTTTCTTTGACAATTCTCATAATTACAGGATTTATCATTGCAGACCCTCCTGCAATAAGTTCTAATGCTGAAGCTTTCAATTCCTATTGGTTTGGCTATGTCAGAGCCATTCACATGATCACGGCTTATGTATTAATAGCCGTTGTATTAGTCAGGGTTTATTGGGCGTTTGCAGGAAACCAGTTTGCAAATTGGAGGAACTACATCCCCTATACCAAAAAGGGTCTCAACAATATACTGTATGTATTAAAAGTTGACATCTTCCTAATGCGGGATAAAGAACATAAATTATCCAATATTAGTATCGGGCATAACTACTTTGCTTCTTTTTCCTATTTTATTATGTTCCTGATCTTTATTTTTCAGGCAATTACCGGTTTGGCTCTGATGTCGGCTACTTCCGCCTGGTGGTTTCCAAAAATGTTTCATTGGATTATCCCTCTTATGGGTGGAGAAATAGCTGTAAGATATTTTCACCATATTCTTATCTGGATTTTTCTTGCTTTTATTGTGATTCATGTTTACTTAGTGTTTTATCATGATTATTTGGAGGCACGTGGAGAGGCCTCTGCAATGATCAGTGGTTTCAAATTTATCAGGTCTGAAAGAGTGAAAGAGTCTGAAGAAGAAATTATTGATAAAACAAAAAAGCAAATGTGGGAAGGCGACAAACCCAAAGAAGATGGCTGACGCTGAGTGTTGGCAAATATTATAGTTATCGGCTTTCTTAAATATTTACGTTAAAATGATTAATGTAATAGGGGAACATAACCATTAGTATGATGTTGAAAAAACGAGTTATGTGAAAATGAACTACCTCGGGGCAAGCCCACGAGGTATCAAATAAGGAGTTATTTTTTTATACGAAGCAAGCTTCGGGGAATTAGACCCATAGAGATTAAAAAACAGCACCGCTAAACATGTTGGAAATTCGGTAGTTACCTAATACTTATGAATTATAATGGTTGTGAAAATAAATAATAGAATTTCAGGCGATGTCAACGAGTTACAGAAACTGTTTTACCAAACCCACGATTATCTTGATAGTGAAAAAAAGGATAGAATCCTGGTTTTAGGTATCGGCAACTATTTGATGGGGGATGAAGGAGTTGGCGTACATGCTATTCACGCATTGGACAAAATAAAACTTCCTGCGTATGTTGACATTATAGATGGCGGAACTGGCAGTTTTGATTTAATGCCCATTCTGTCCCAATATCCTTTGGCCATTTTTATCGATGCTACCATGGACTTCAGGTCGCCTGGAACCATTGGTGTGATTTATCCCAAGTTTGCCAAAGATTTTCCAACCGTGCTTAGCGCCCACGATGTGGGATTGAAAGATATGATTGATGCATTGGAATTTAAGAACGAACTTCCTAATATTGTACTTATCACCATATCAATAAAAGAGATGAATCCCATGACTATTGAATTAACAGACCCCATAAAAGAAAGTATTCCTAAAATAGTCGATAAAGTCTTGGATATCATAGGTAAAATTAAAAAAAGAACATAGTTAGGTCAACATCTTTGTTTTCCATCAATAGCTTATTCAATCATTAATAAATGATGAATAGGCTTTTTTTACCTTAAAATACATTGTGTTAATCAATATATTTAAGGTATTTTTGAAAAAATATCATGAAAAGTTTTCATATACATATAAAAGGTGTTGTTCAGGGAGTAGGCTTTAGACCTTTCGTTTACAGACATGCAAAAGAGAACAACTTAAAAGGATGGGTAAACAACACTACCGACGGCGTTCATATTCAAATTAATACGGATGCCACTGCGGCCAGCAACTTTTTGAAGGAGTTGCTCAATAATCTTCCCCCACTTGCCATTGTCACCTCATCTGATATTAAAGAAACGGAATTACAAGACCACAATGGTTTTGAAATAATTCAAAGCAAAAGCAATGCCAGGCCAAATCTTTTACTCACACCCGATGTGGCGCTGTGTAAAGATTGTAAGAGAGAGTTATATCATCCCAATAACAGACGCCATCTATATCCTTTCATAACCTGTACCAACTGCGGGCCGCGATATTCAATTATTAAAAAGCTGCCTTACGACAGGGTTACCACCACGATGGCAACTTTTGAGATGTGTGATGTGTGTTGGGAAGAGTACAATAATCCCATGGAGAGGAGGCACTTTTCGCAGACCAATTCCTGCCCGGATTGTGCCATAGAAATGCAACTTTACGAAAATAATCAATGGACAAAAAAATTCACAGATCTCGATTATATCGTTGAGAAGTGGAGAGAAGGAAAAATAGTAGCCATTAAAGGAATTGGCGGATTTTTATTGACTTGTGATGCTACCAATGCGGATGCTGTAAACACATTACGAAAGCGAAAAAGAAGGCCTTCCAAACCATTAGCTCTCATGTATCCGGACTGCAAGACAATTGATGAGGACGCAATTCTGAAAGCGGATGAAAAAAAAGAATTGGAAAGTATTTATGCCCCGATTGTTTTACTGCCTGTTCGGCCTCTTTTGGAGAAAAAGAATAATCTCGCAACTGAAGCCATCAACAAAGGACTTTCGCGTATTGGAGTCATGCTTCCCTATACGCCGCTTTATGATTTGCTGCTACAAAAGTTTAATGGTCCGGTAGTAGCTACAAGTGGGAATATCACCGACTCTACAATAATTTTTGAAGACGAAAAAGCTGTTGAAGAATTGTCCGGAATAGCTGATGTCATTTTGCTGAATAATCGGAAAATCGTTGTACCACAAGATGATGGAGTTATTCAATTTAGTGAAAAGAATCGCCAAAAAATTACACTCCGGCGCTCAAGAGGAAAAGCGCCCATTTACATCAATCCAAAACTCAGACTTTCTGAAAACACCGTTTTTGCAGCCGGCTCGATGCTAAAAAGTGTTTTTGGCTTAATGAGCAACCAAAATATTTACATAAGCCAATATCTTGGAAACACCGAAAGTTTCGATGCACAATTGAATTATGAAAAAACCTTTCGCCATTTTCAACAAATCTTAGAAGCTGACATTGATACCGTAATTGTTGATAAGCATCCCGACTATTTTTCAACGCGTTTTGCTA
>CAYREN010000175.1:0-9173 GCA_964423255.1 uncultured Roseivirgaceae bacterium
GTACCTTGTTTGGACTTTGCTCAGGGTTTGCGATTTTTATTGCTTGCATGGGATTATTTGGACTATCTCTCCATACCGTAGCCATTAAGACCAAAGAAATTGGGATTAGAAAAGTTCTGGGAGCATCAGTTCAAAGCATATTAGCATTATTGACAATGAGTACCTTAAAACTTATCCTTGTAGCGAGTATTTTGGTTTTGCCCATTTCCTATTTGGCAACAAAAAGTTGGCTTTCAAACTATGCTTATAGAATAGAGTTGGGATGGATATTTTTCCTTCCGGCTTTTTTAGTGCCTGCTTTAGTAATACTCGCTATCGGTTTTCTTTCAGTCAAGACAGCGCGGATGAATCCAGCTGAAACCCTACATAATGAATAATGGTTAGGGTAGAAGAAGAAGAATTAAAAGATCAGCGTGTACAGGAATTGTAGTTGAGAAGAGTTCATTATTTATTAGTGTTTAACTCATAAAAAATCAAAGCCTATTTGTCATTTCAATCTCCAGTTTCGATCCGGCTCGAATATCTGAATAATCAAATGTCTGGGTTTTTAATACCTTTCCGTTGAGTTTAACTTCTTTGACATATTTATTTGCTTTAGCATTATTGATCACTTCAATTTCAAACCAACCTTCATTTGTTTTTATTCTGGCATGGTTTACGATGGGCCTTCCAATTAAAAATTCTGAGATTCCTGGTGCCAGTTGATAAATTCCCAGGGCATTGAGCACATACCATGCTGACATCTGGCCGCAATCTTCATTGCCAATAATTCCTGCTGGTGTAGGTTGGTAAAAATGATATAATATTGTATCAATTACCTCTTCTGTTCTCCAGGGCCTGTCTGTGTATTTGTACAAATAGGGGATGTGGTGGCTTGGTTCATTCCCATGGGCGTATTGACCGATCAATCCGGTAATATCTCCAGAGGCATGATCTCCAACAACTTCCGAAGAAGTTGAAAAGAGGCTGTCGAGCCAAATCCCCATAGATTCCCGACCCCCCATTAATTTCGCTAACCCAACAGGATCGTGAGGAACAAAAGGTGTCCACTGGTAGGCGTTTCCTTCAACAAACTCACTTTTCTCATGATCCGAAAAACGCGGATTGAAATCTTTGTCCCAGCTTCCATCGCTATTTTTCCCTCTCATGAAATTAACATCAGCATCATAGTAGTTTTGATAAGCCATGCCCTTTTGGAAATATTTTTCAGCAATTTCTGTTTTTCCCGCAACCTCGGCAAGTTGAGCTACACACCAATCGTAATAGGCCATTTCCAGTCCGTATGATACAGATTCCCTGCATTTATCAATAGGGACAAAACCCAATTCCTCTTTGTATTTTATGTGAATGGGCATCACCCCGGCAGCTCTTGTGCCTGCATGCTTTTCGCTGAAATCCTGCTGCCAGGTAGCACTTTTAATCGCAGATTCCAGCATGCTTTCTGGAATAGTATCTATAATTCCCTTTTGATAGGCATCTGCCAGAATAGCAACTGCCGGATATCCAACCATGGTTCCGGTATAATTTCCATTTAAAGGCCATTTGGGCAAGAGACCTCCTTCCTTATAATGTTGGTACAGATCAAAGGCCCAATCTCCTGCTCGCTCAGGCTCTATTATCGTCATCAAAGGATACCAACTTCTGAAGGTGTCCCACAAGGAGTAAACTGTAAAATGTTGTTTGCCTGTGGAAGAATGAATTTTCTGGTCAATTCCCAGGTATCTCCCATCCACATCACTAAAGATCATTGGGGCAATCTTGGTATGATAAAGTGCGGTATAGAAATTTTTCAAAATATCTTCATCTTCCGATTGGATTTCGATTACCGAAAGTTCTCTTGCCCATTGATTTCTGGCATTAGTTACTGCCTCGCCAAAAGAATTAATATTTTCCAATTCTTGCATATTCAGATTTGCACCTTTTGCATCAACTGACGATAGCGCAACTTTGGCCTCCATGGGAGTTTCTGCATTGTCAAATGATAAATACAAAATAACGTTTTTGCCTTTGCCGGATTTACCAGTTTTCACTTCGCCGTCAATATGGATTTCACTTTTAATAATTGGCTTATTAAACACACATTTGAAATAGATAGGATCATAATTTGCCCAACCACTGGTCAGTCTATATCCTTCAATGGTAAACTCATCAGTAATTTTTATTTCACCTTCGATAACTTTATGTCCCCAGTTTGCCTGTAAAATATGACTAAGATCAATCATCAATTTTTCATCCGAATTTTGAGGATATGTATATTTATGCCATCCGGTTCTCTGTGTCGCAGTCATTTCTGCTTTCACATTCCAAGGAGCAACCAATACCTTATAATATCCGGGAGACGCATTTTCTGAATCGTGTGAGAAACTTCCGATGGGTTTTTCATTAGGAATCTCACCGGTGAATGGGAGGAATAAAATATCTCCCAAATCTCCAATACCTGTACCACTCAAATGTGTGTGGCTAAACCCATAAAGTGTGGTGTCGTCATAATGATACCCGCTACTTGCATCCCAGCCCAGCAAATGTGTGTCAGGACTCAATTGCACTCTTCCATGTGGTACAACAGCTCCAGGGAAAGTATGGCCATGAAAACCAGTTCCGATAAAGGGATCTACATATTGTAATACGTTTGCTTTCTGCTCGACTACAGGTTCTTTTTGTACGCAAGAATTGATGGTTGCAAATAGAAAAATAATAATGATTAGCCTCATGGTATTGATTTTATACATATTGAAAAAAGCGAAATCAAAAATGAACATTATTATAAGCATAATGAATTTTCATTTTGTATTTATTTGGGTAACTATGCTATCTCACCTTGCCGGACCTGTGAGCCTGTCCGCCGTTTTTCAGGAGGGCCTGTCCGCCGTTTTTCAGGTGGAGCATCTGTTTGAGTTTCACAAGAACCTTACGACAGTAAACCCAACAAAATACCAAAAGGAATTGAGTGTTGCTTATACTGGTTTAATAAGTGCTATTGTTTTCTGCCTTAAGCCAACAGGCCCCGGAACGGTGTCCGGGGACTATCGAATTTTACGCAGTTCTGAAAAAAATAGAAAAATCAAGTCTTCTGTTTTTTCTTTTTGGCAGCGGGGAAAAGAATATTATTGAGTATCAGGCGGTATCCGGCAGAATTGGGGTGGAGATTAAGATCAGTGGGTTCTTCACCAACGCGATGACGGTAATCTTCCGGATCATGTCCTCCGTAAAATGTCCAGAATCCCTTGCCCAGGATGCCATGAATATATTTTACTTCTTCCAATCCATTGGTTTCTCCCATGATTACCACATCTGACTTCACCATTTTTTTCTTATAAGCCGTCGTTTGCCCCATAAATCCTTTGAGGATTTTTTCATGGTTTTGTGTGAGCATGGTAGGGATTGGGTCCCATTTGGCAGAGAATTCAAATAGCGTAAAGTAATCATTGTTTTGGGTAAGCCCTCTTTCTGTTGGTTGATTGTCAATATTACTATATTCATATTCCAGGGGGTTCATCTTGAGTTTAAAATCCTTAAAAGCAATAGTCCTGGAATAGTCAAGCTTTTTTTGTGCATTGGGTTCAGGAGGATCACCATCATAGACAGACCCAATAATATCAACTCCGTCTGCAGCAAGTGCGATATCATAGGTATCAGTAGCCGAGCACATGGCAAATAGAAATCCGCCGCCTGCCACAAATGTCTGGATCTTCTTTACTACTTCTAATTTCAAATTAGAAACTTTGGTAAACCCATGTTTTTTGGCCGATTCCATAAACTCCATTTTTTGCCTGCGATACCATGGGACATTGGCATATGTCCCTTCAAACTTTCCAAATTGCCCAGTGAAATCTTCATGATGCAAATGCAGCCAATCAAACTTTGGTAACTCGTCGTACATCACCTCATCGTCAAATATTACTTCATATGGAATTTCTGCATAAGTAAGCACCAGCGTTACAGCATCGTCCCATGGAAGCGCACTTTTAGGAGAATAAACAGCAATCTTTGGGGCTTTCTCCAATTTCATCACATCAGTATTTGATCCTGGGTTTGCAATATCAGATAGAATCTGAAAATGCTCCGCCGCAGAAATAATGGTGTAACTCACTCCCCTTATAATTAATTCATTCTCGATTTTTTGAAAATAATCCATCATGAAGCTGCCCCCTTTGTAGTTGAGTAGCCAGTCAACTTCCACACCCTGTTCGATTACCCAGTAAGCAATGCCATAGGCCTTCAGATGATTGGACTGTGTATTGTCCATTGAAATAAAGATAGTATTGCCAAAAAGCTTTATGGAGCTCATGAATATGAAAAATACTAAGACTAAAAATTTTGAACGCATATCAATATTTTATAATTTTTTAATGTCATCCTGAACTTGTTTCAGGATGACCTTGGATTCCGATTGAACTACCTTTTCGACCGATGATGTACACATAGCGAAATTAAAATAATAATAGTTAGAGTCTGTCCATAAAGTATCTAATTTTAGAAGTGCTCAGTTTTTTGAGTAGATTTTGATTTTGTTCTACGCAGTAGATGCCTTAGCATCAGACAAGTAGAAAAAATTAAAATATTGCAAAAAAGGAGTGCTTATAATTTTGTAGAGTTTATGGACAGACTCTATATAAAGAAAGCCCAGGCTTAATTTTTTTACTAATAATCAAAAGTATGAATTTAAAAGAAAATATAAGAGAAGGGGTAAGGTCGATTAAATCTAATTTGCTAAGAACCATCCTTACCGCCTCAATTATAGCTATTGGAATTACTTCTCTGGTGGGTATCCTAACGGCCATAGATGGTATAAAATCTTCTATTGACACAAGCTTTTCAAGCCTAGGTGCCAACTCCATAGACATCAGCAGGAAAAGACCTGACCGCACAGTAAAGGATGGAAAGGAACAAAAAAGATTTCCATTACTCCAGAAAGATGAGGTTATGGAGTTTAAGGAAAAATTTACAGAAGGTACCACTACCTTGCAATTGCAAATTTCCGGATCGGCGGAGATCAAGCGACTTTCCAAAAAAACGACACCGAATTTTTCGGTTCGGGGAATTGATGAGAATTACATGGTGACCAAGAATTATAACATTGAAAATGGCAGAAATTTTTCGCGGTTAGATATTCGAAACGGATCAAATTTTGTAATCATCGGATATGAGGTAGTCAACAATTTATTCAAAGATGAAGATCCTGTAAATAAGAAAATATCATTTTATGGAAATAAATACATTGTCATTGGGGTACTGGAAAAAAAAGGAGGTTTTGGGGGAGCAACCTATGCTGACAGAACGGTGTTTGTTCCATTAAAGAATGCCATTAGTATTGCCGGGAGAGGATATTTAAATTATAACGTAACCATAAATGTGAAAGACCCAACAAAGATGGAACACTCTCTTGGAGAAGCAACAAGCCTGATGAGGACAATTCGTAGAGATCCCATTGGCACAGAAAATTCATTTGATATAAAAATAAACAAGACCTTAGAGGATGAGTTGGATGAGCTATCGTCATACTTGCGGATCGGTGGATTTTCAATAGGGTTTATCACGCTTATCGGGGCTTCAATTGGTCTAATGAATATTATGCTGGTGTCTGTAAAAGAACGAACACGCGAAATTGGCATACGCAAAGCCATCGGTGCAACACCTCAAAAAATACGTCTTCAGTTTCTTATTGAAGCTATTTTGATTTGCATTTTAGGTGGTCTTGCTGGAGTTGTCATTGGATTGGGTATTGGAAACATAGTTTCAAATCTTATCAAATCGGGCAATTTTGTAGCTCCATGGGAATGGGTAGCCCTGGGTTTTGTAGTATGTTTGGTGGTAGGCCTCATATCGGGATATTATCCAGCCTACAAAGCTTCCAAGCTCGATCCGATAGATGCACTTAGATACGAGTAAGAATTACTAAAGTATCGTTTCAAATTATCATTTCAATTCACTAATCTGTGCCATTTTTATGTATTTTAGCTGCCATATTTTTACGACCGAAAATAGGGTCATTCACAATCTTTAAAAGAAAAATTTCTCATGAGCACTCAAAGTCAAAAAATCATTTATACCATTACCGATGAGGCACCTGCCTTGGCAACATATTCATTTTTACCCATTGTACAGGCATTTTCCAAAACTGCCGGAGTTGCCATAGAAACCAGGGACATATCTTTGTCTGGCAGAATATTAGCTCATTTTCCTGAATATCTCCAGGAAGCTCAACAACAAGAAGATGCACTGTCAGAGTTGGGTGATTTGGCCACCACACCGGAAGCCAATATTATAAAATTACCCAATATTAGTGCCTCCATTCCTCAGCTTATCGAAGCCATCAAAGAACTGCAAGGCAAGGGGTTTGCCGTACCTGATTTTCCTGCAGAGCCAAAAAATGATGAAGAAAAAGAAATTAATTCCCGATATGCCAAAGTATTGGGAAGTGCAGTGAATCCTGTTCTGCGAGAGGGAAATTCTGACAGGCGTGTTGCAGATGCAGTAAAAGCCTATGCCAAGGCCCACCCACATTCGATGGGTGCATGGAGTTCAGACTCGCTTACCAACGTAGCCCATATGTCGGAGGGAGATTTTTACGGCAGTGAACAATCAGTAGTGGTTGAAAAGGCAACAAATGTAACCATAGAGCTGCATGGAAATGATGGAGTAAAAATATTAAAAGCCAACTTACCATTGTTGGATGGAGAGGTAATCGATGCTTCGGTAATGAGCAGCAGGGCATTGGAGGCATTTTACGAAAAAGAAATTCAGCAAGCCAAAGAGGAAGGTGTACTGCTGTCATTGCACTTGAAGGCCACCATGATGAAAGTCTCTGACCCCATCATGTTTGGCAAGGCCGTGAATGTATATTATAAAGATGTGTTCTTAAAGCACCAGGAGATTTTTGATGAATTGGGCGTGAATACAGATAATGGACTGGGTAATGTGTATGATAAAATTGCCGGTTTGCCGGAAGCAAAGCGAAAGGAGATTGAAGCGGATATCCAGGAGGTGTACAAAACAAGGCCGGAACTTGCCATGGTAAATTCTGATAAGGGAATTACCAATTTGCATGTGCCCAGCGATGTGATCATCGATGCTTCCATGCCTGCAGCTATTCGCGCATCGGGCAAGATGTGGGGCACCGATGGACAACTCCACGATATGAAAGCCATGATACCTGACCGTTGCTATGCAGGGATTTACCAAGAGACCATAGACTTCTGTAAGAAGAACGGTGCTTTTGATGTGGCCACGATGGGCAATGTATCAAACGTAGGTTTGATGGCTCAAAAAGCTGAAGAGTATGGTTCACATGATAAAACCTTTGAAATATCCAGTGCCGGAATCGTAAAAGTGCTGGATGAAAAAGGGAATATCTTGATGGAGCACAAGGTCGAAGAAGGAGATATCTGGAGAATGTGCCAGACCAAAGATTTGCCAATAAAAGACTGGGTAAAATTGGGCGTGAGCAGAGCAAAAGCTACAGGTAATCCTGCTATATTCTGGTTGGATAAAAATCGTGCACACGATGCCAGCATAATTGCGAAAGTAAATGCATACCTGCCTGACCATGACACCAGTGGGTTGGAAATAAAAATAATGTCGCCCGAGGAGGCCATAATATATTCATTGGAAAGGGTGAAAGCCGGGAAAGATACCATATCCGTTACCGGAAATGTACTGCGAGATTACTTAACCGATTTATTTCCCATTCTGGAGTTGGGTACAAGTGCCAAAATGTTATCTATTGTTCCACTGTTGGCAGGAGGGGGGCTTTTCGAAACGGGTGCAGGAGGATCGGCTCCCAAGCATGTGCAGCAATTTGTAGCAGAAGGACATTTGAGGTGGGATTCTCTTGGAGAGTTTTTAGCCCTCGCTGTTTCCATGGAAGATTTGGCATCGAAAACCAATAATGCCAAAGCCAAAGTTTTGGCTGCTGCACTAAACACAGCCAATGGAGAATTTTTAGCTAATGACAAATCACCCTCTCGCAAAGTAAATGAGATTGATAACCGAGGCAGCCATTTTTACCTGGCCATGTATTGGGCAAAAGCGCTGGCTAACCAGGATGATGATAACGAACTGAAGACAATGTTTACTCCCATTGCCCAAGCATTTGAATCCAATGAGGCGATTATTTTAGAAGAGTTGTTGGCAGCCCAGGGAAACCCTGTTGACATAGGAGGATACTACAAACCCGACGAACAAAAATTGGAAAATGCCATGAGACCAAGTGATACGTTGAATGAAATATTAGATGGAGTTTAGTGTGAGAAATTATATATTTCAAAAGGTCTACTTTAGCATTCGTTTAAATAACTGACTTATGTATATTAATATAATTTGATTAAAATGAAATTAGAAAAAATACTAAGAAGCTTGAATTCTCTGGAGAAGAATTCCTTTATTAAAATAATTGATAACATAATTGCCAACAATCCAAAGAACTCAAAATCTATTGAAAAAATACTTGCAAATACAGACAATGCAGGTCTGAAAAACCTTGACAACTTCGTTATTTCAAAAATATTCACTCTAGTAGAAACTGAATTTTCACAATTGGTAAAATCTGAATTTGTAAATACATCCTCTCAACTTGATATTTTAACTGATATTATTACGAGAGATGGGAATTGTATAATGAAACAAGATTGGTTTTCTCGACTATACGAATCAGAGTTAAAGACAATTTCAAAGAGGGTAAAAGAATTACAAAAGGAGATTGAGAATCCTAAATCAAGTATTTCTGAAAGCAGAAAAAGAGACTATAAAATATACCAATCTTGTGTTAAAACAGCCTTTTATAATGATATAAAGAATAATCGTGAGCCAAAAATAACAGATGATGAATTGTCAATTTTATTGACATTATCTCAGCAATTGGAGCTTTCACAAGAAGAAACTAAACTGATAAATTATTTGATATTACCAATAAATAAAGCTGAGATTGACTCCATAATAATGGAATTAAAAAATCTTGGAGTCATTTTTTATGCAAAGAAAACAAGTACAATATTTGTTGCAGATGAAATGGTTAGAGTAATCAGAAAAATTCGAGAAAAGGAAATTGCGGATAAATTTTTCAGAAGAGTACTAAGATTATTTAAGGAATCTCAAATAAATTTAATTGCTAGGAAATACAATATTGATAGAAAGCTTTCTGCTGACCAAAAAATTAAAGAAATTATTAATGAAGG
>CAYREN010000176.1:0-9172 GCA_964423255.1 uncultured Roseivirgaceae bacterium
GAGGAGCAATATTTTGACAAATCATATTTCGTAAATGTTTATCCAAACCCACTAAAGAAGAAAATAAATATTGAGATAAGTTCACAATTTCAAGAAGCGATGTCTATGATGCTTGTCGATATGACAGGACGAAAATTAGGTGAAATGAAAGAATATCACCTTTTTGAAGGCGGAAATAAAATTTCTTTAAATTTAGATGATTTTGTTCAAGGATTATCCTCAGGTATTTATATAATTGTGCTTAAATCAGAGCGCATTCAAGAAAGAATTAAAATAGTAGTAAAAGACTGACTATCAAAATTTAATCTTCAGATTTCATATTGGCGATACAATTTTTAATGTGTGCCAAATGGTGTTTTCCATGCCAGGCGTAAAATCCAATGTTTTCATCAAGCTTAATCTTATTACCCGACTCAGGATTTACAAAACTTCTATTTAGTTGATCGTTGTCCAAGGATCTTAATAACATGACCCATCTAATGTGTATTGCCTCCAGCAATATTAATGAAATATCTATGTTGCCAAATTTAGCATCTTGAAGCTCTGCCCAACTGGATTCTAAATAGGGTTTGATTGTAGGGTTATCTTCTGTCAATGACAAACGAAAACGAATATAATTGTTCATATGGCTATCGGGAAGATGATGAATAACTTGCCTTATAGTCCAGCCGTCTGGTCTGTAGTGGGTATCGAGTTGAATTTGCGTAAGATTTTTTGCCGTCTTACTAACTTGATTTGGTAAATGTTCTATGTCATTTATCCAGCCATCAATTATACCATTTGTTATTTGTTTAGGTTTTTGAAATCCCCCTATGGGATATTTTAAAGTTTCTGATTTCATAATTTTAATTACTTATATATTTTAAATCCTTTAATGTAAAGCACTTTTATATCAAAATTAGAAGACAACATTAATATTTATGGGAATCAACTGATTTATTTTTATTATCCAGTTAAAGGTTAAAACCCTGCAATTTCATTGCAGTTACTTTAGTTTCTATAAACTTTCTATTCATCTTGTTTCCATACAAAGACAATGAGAGATTTTCTACAGCCGCAAAAAAGAAGAATTTCATTCTTCCTTTAAAACTATGGATTTTAAATCCATAGTAGTTTATTTACGCTATATATAGATAAAACGCATTAAGCACTTTAATGCTAAGCTGTAATAAAATTTCACCAAAACATACTGCGCTATTTACGGACATAATGTCCGATTAAATTTTATTATTGATAATACAATGACATAATGGCATTTATATATTAGAATATCTACCAAATTGTATTCGATATAGCATTGGAATAAGAATTGATATGTTCTAAATCAAAAAATGATAAATAATGTTAAACTTAAATAATTAAAACAATGACACTAGTTAGAAGAAGTAACGGTTTGTTTCCAAGTGTACCATCTTTTTATGATGATTTCTTTACAAAAGATATTTATAATTTGTCAAAATCCAATAATTTAAATGGTTCATCACTACCTTCTGTAAACATAAAGGAGGACGATGAAGGTTATGTAGTGGAAGTGGCTGCACCTGGTCTGAGTAAGAGCGATATTAATGTTGAGTTGGAAAATGACATATTAACTATTTCTTCGGAAAAAGAATCTGAGGCCAACAGCGATGATTACAAAAGGAGAGAATTTAAGTACAATTCCTTTAAACGAACATTCTCATTACCTGAGAACATCGTCAATGGTGAAAAAGTAGCCGCAAAATACTACAATGGAGTTTTGAGCATTTCATTGCCAAAGAAGGAAGAGTCTAAGCCAAAACCCGCCAGAGTTATTAAGGTATCATAATTGTAATTTCTAATAGAATTAAAGAAGACGAGAAATATCTCGTCTTTTTTTTTAAAAGCGAAATTTGTTGTTAAAAAGGTAAGGAGATTGTTGCCATAATAATTGTTTAGTTTTGCAACAAATTTCTATATCATCTTGGAAGGGTTAATTTTAAAATCGGCCTTGAAAGATTTACAATATCTTGCATCATAAAATTAATGAGTGATCAATTAAAACATGTGACAATTTTAGTTACTGGAGCGAATGGGCAATTGGGTTCAGAGCTTAATATAATTTCTACCTATGAGCCGTTTCGTTTTATTTTTACAGATATTGATGAACTGAATCTAACAAATGGCGAGGAAGTTAATTCTTTTTTTAATGCTCACAAGATTGATTATTGTATCAATTGCGCTGCCTATACAGCTGTTGATAATGCGGAGAAAAATATGGAAGCAGCCAGGGCAATAAACGTTGATGCGGTTCAAAATTTAGCTGAAGCGTGTACAATTAATAATACTTATTTAATCCATATTTCTACAGATTTTGTATTTGATGGAATGTCTTCACTTCCTTTAACAGAATTGATAGATCCAAACCCTATCAATGTCTACGGAACTACAAAGCTTGAGGGTGAGAGCATTGCTTTAAAAACTAATCCCAGATCATTAATTATTAGAACATCATGGCTCTACAGCTCATTTGGTAATAATTTTGTAAAAACAATGATCAGGTTGGGAAAGGGAAAGAAAGAATTTGGTGTGGTCTCCGACCAAATTGGAACACCTACTTATGCTGGAGATCTTGCTAAAGCTATCATTGAGATAATTAAAAATTCTGACATTAATGATCTGGAGGAGAATTGCGAAGTATTTCATTATAGTAATGAAGGTGTGGCGTCTTGGTATGATTTTGCTAAGGAGATATTTGAAATTAGATCTATCTCTGTTTTATTGAATCCACTAAAGACTGCAGAATTTCCAGCACAAGCCAAAAGGCCTCAATACAGTGTTATGGATAAATCGAAAATAAAAAAAACGTTTAAAATTGAAATACCCTATTGGCGTGATAGTTTAAAACAATGTCTTGAACTAATTGATGAGTAAGCGCATTTAAGGCAATAGCTTTTTCTTTAATAAAATAATTTCTTCCCTTAGCTCCATAATTGCGTTTTGGCAAATTCTATCAAACTTCTCTAGCTGCTTTTTTAAGGGTGTAATATTTTTTTGTTTTGCATTTTCTTCAATTTGTAAAACCAATTCTTTTAATTCATGAATCCCCATAAATGCAATAGCGGGTTTGATTTTGTGGATTATATTGGCAACATCATCAAAATTGTTTTTGGAAAAATGAGACCAAATGACTTCAATATCTTTAGGAGACTGGCTTATAAATGAATTTACCATATCAAGAATAAATGCGGCATCATTATCGCTCATTTCCGTGAGGTAAGTAAGGTCAATAATTCTATTTTTGCCAGGCTCGGATTTTGCCCTGCTTGTCACTTTTTTGGTAAACCCCTCGAGATCCATGTTGCCAATTATTTTGTTTTTTAAAGTTTCTGGTTGAAAAGGTTTAGAAATATAATCATTCATTCCCGCCTGAAGACATTTTTCATCATCGCCCTTGATAGCATTGGCAGTGAGTGCTATTATTGGGGTGTTACATTTAGGAGATTTAAAATTTGTTCGAATAAATTTTGTTGCTTCAAACCCATCCATCGTTGGCATTCGCACATCCATTAGGATCAAGTCATAATCTTTCTCTTTTAATCTTTCTAAAGCGATCAAACCATTCTTAGCTTCATCAGGGATACAATTCCAATTTTGGAGAATCTTTCTGGTATATAAAAGGTTTACTTCATTGTCTTCTACGAGTAACACATTGTTTTTTGAGAGGTCTAAAATATTTACAGATTCCTCATATTTTGATATAGTAGCTTTTTGTTCATTAGTTTCATTCTGCGACCCTATTTCAAATCTCAAATTTATAATAAATTTTGTTCCTCTTCCAAGCTTACTTTGCACATCAATACTTCCTCCCTGCACCTCTACAAGATGTTTTACAATTGATAACCCAAGGCCCGTGCCTCCAAATTTTCTATTTACAGTTGCGTCACCTTGTTCAAAATTTTCAAATACTTTTTGAATTTTATCATATGGTATTCCAATTCCAGAATCATCAACTATAAATTGGAAATTACCCAAATTATTATCTTCGGAAATTTTAAGGGCATATACTTTCACATATCCCATTTTTGTAAATTTCACTGCATTTCCAATCAAGTTGGAAATAATCTGATTCAATCGAACTGGATCTCCAATAATTACCTCATCAATGTAAGGGTCAAAGTTAAGGGTAATGGAAATCCCTTTTTGTTTTGCGGTATAACCAAAAGAACTAATTAGCGTATTAAAAAATGTTTTAAGATTAAATCCGATTTTTTCAAATTTTATATTTCCAGATTCTACGGCAGAAAGATCAAGTATATCATTGATAATTACTTGAAGATTGCCTGATGAAGTTTTTATGGCATTGAGATATTTTTTTTGCTCCTCCGTTGCAGGGATTTCTTCGAGAAGATTTAACATTCCCACAATACCGTTTATAGGTGTTCTGATTTCATGACTCATATTGGCCAAAAATTGTTCCTTTGCTTGCTTGGCCTTTATTAATTCATCGGAGTAGTTTTTTCTTTCAGTTATGTCAATGGAGATACCAAATACATTCACAACACCGTCTTTTCCCGGCAATGGCATTTTAGTTGTATGATACCATCTTTCTTCGCCATTAATTAAAGAGATCGATTCTTCATAATCTATTGATTTATTAGTTTTCAGAACCTCCTGATCTTTCTTTTGATTTAAAAGTTTATCAATTATTATTGAAGATGATTTAGTTATTCCATTTGATAGTATTTGATCTTGTGTTAGATTGAATAATTCAGAAACAGCTTTGTTGGCAAGTAAAAAGTTGCCTTTATTATCTTTGACATAAATATAATTTGGAACCGTATTGAATATTTGTTGGTAAAATATTTTTTGATTTATTACTTCACGCTCGGCTTTTTTATGGCTTTTTATTTGTTGCGCCTGATAATAGATTTTATTCCAGGCTCTCGAAGTCATATTGCCAACAAGCTTAATAGTTTCAGTTACGTCTCGATCAAAAAAATTTGAATTCTTCGAATAAGTGTATAGTATTCCCACTGCATCGTTAACTGGGATCAGTGAAAATATTAACTCAGATCCAGAATTTGCAGTATTAATTAAGGGTAATATTGCTCCTTCTCTATGATTTGATAAACTATTATTACAAATACTTTTTTTGTTTTTGATAAATTCAGTTAGGTAGATTTCAAGTCTATTATTTTTAAATTTTATATCGCCTATTTCCTTAAGGAAATTACTTGATAATATTGAAAAAGTATTGTTCTCCCAATTGTATCTAAAAAATACAAATAATTCAACGTCCGGGAATACATTTTTGAATGCAGAATTAAGAATTTTATCAAAATCTGAAGGCGTTTTTATCAGAAATAATTGCCTGGAAAAGTTATTAATTATTCTAAAAGTGCTTGATTCTTGCTCAATCAACATGAGATTTTAATTTTGATCTTTAGATCATTCATTAGTCAAATTTATTTAGAAATATTTCTATTTGAAAATTTCACGTCTCTTTTCAATGCTCAATACTTTTTGCAACTATGGTTTGTTTCGAATATTTAATGATTGTAAAGTACAATATGTACTCAGAACATTATATCATTCTCATGTGCGTCATCAATATGTTTGCATTGACAGTTTCAGCTCATTTAAATGACGATAGATTGTTGATTTTCCAATATCAAGTTTTTTGGCCACTTTTATCACATTACCATCATATTTTTCCATCATGAGACGAATGATTTTAAAATTATACTCATTTAGTGTCATGATACCTCAATAAATCATTTTGTCATTGATAATTCTTTTAAATTAAATGCCTTCTATTTCAACTTCAGTTCCAGCATTCACTGCAGCTAAATCAATAAATGGCTTTAGTTCTCTCACATTTCCAGGATACCAATATTGCAATAGTTTATCTCGGGTACTTCTAATAAAATTTAATTTTTTATTACCCCATTTTCTTTACAGATTCATGGACATACTTAATTAAATACCTCCCAGATTTACTCATAGATATGCAGTCTCTAATTAATTGAACTACCCGTAAATATGCAGAGGTTACATAATATAGTCATAAGCACTTGATTTTAGCAATTGTACCACAGAACCTATTTATTCTTGAGCAGATACAATAATTACTTGTATTGGTGAATTATTTTTTTGCTTTTTCAGAACCTCTTCACTGGACATATCAGGAAATGTGTATTCAAGTTCTATAATGTGGGTCCTAAGATGCAAATGCTTGATGCAATTATTTCCAAAGCAAAAAAATATTATTTCAAAATCTGGATTCAGATCAAATTCGTATTCTAAAAATAATTTTGTAGGTAAAATCGTCTTCTACTGCAAAGATCTTTATTGTGCTTTCCATAATCAATGGATTAAAATGGTTGTTTATGCTATATCAATTTATCTAAATTGGTTTATAGTACAATATAAAACTCTTTTTATAATAGCGCAAAAAGATTCCCGTAGTTAATTATTAAATAAAATAGCTTCATGAAAAGCGAAAGCCACTGGTATCAGTGGCTTTCTATATACAATCAAATTGTATATTAACACTCAACAATGATTGTGGTTCAGTGTTTAGTTTACTTTTGGAAGTTGTTTTTGTATTTCCAATATATCAGTCAAATTGAGGTTCAATTTAGTATTGTATATATAATAAATTAGCTTCCATTCTTCGCATGACATAAAACCATCTGAATTGGCTATAAGTGACATCCATGCGATGCATTTTATTTTTAATTCATAATCACAATTATTAAGAGCGATAAGACAGTCATCTATTGTTTTGTCTTTTTCTTGTTCAGAAAATTTATCGAGGTAATAATTAAATTCCCATTCTTCAATTCCTTCATGTTCTTTCATTATAATACCCAAGGCAATTTCTTTATCGTTTACAAATCCATCTGCATTAATCAGCAAATGATATAATGAAACCAGTCCGGAGAAGTAATTTGTATTATTTTCTGTGATAGTCATTACGCTATGTTTTAAATGTAGCTTCAATCTCATTTTGTATTTATAGATTGAATTTCGCACAAGTAAGTAACCGTTAAGTACAAAAAAATATATAAATAATCATATATATTTATCTATAGATTTACCATTAATCAAGGTAGATTAATGGAATAAATAGGGTTTTTTAGTGAAATTAAAATAAATTTGTATTGGCTTTTTATTATAATTTCGTGAATTGAGCAAAGCATTTTGATAATAGTACAGTAAGATTTCTATTAATTATATTTTACAGATATGAAACGAATATTTAAAGTTGTCACAATTTCAATAATATTTCAGTCATCCTTCTTATTGACAGTTAATGGTCAATTATTGGATAAGTTAAGAAAAGCAGCTAAAGACAGATTGGAATATCACGCAGTAGATCAGGTAGAAAAAGGTGTTGACAAAGGGGTGGAAAAGACCGAAAAAGCTATTTGGAAATCTATTGAAGGTGGAGATAAAGAAAATGTTGATAATAACCAATCTAACAAGAGAAACTCTGAGGATTCTGAAATAGTTGACGCTAATAATGCGGAAGAAGAATATGACCCAGAAGAAATGCAGAGAAAAATTATGAGCATGATGGGTGCATCTTCAGAAAAAATTGAAACAGCCGATAATTATTCTTTTACAAATGAAGTGGTCTATGAAATGAACACTGTTGTCAATAATCAACCTACAATGATGGAATATACTGTTTTACTAAATCCCAATGAAGAATATATGGGGACAAAAATTGGGAATATGACGCAAGGCGGGAAAAGTAATAGCATGGCTAAAGGCATTGTTAATATTATGGATTTTCAAAACAATGCAATGATCATGATAATGGAAGAGCAAAAAATGGCTAATGTCATGTCAATGGAATCTTTAAATAAAGCAGCAGAGAATAATAAATCTGAAGGAGAAACAAATACTACTGTAGCTAAAACCGGTAAAACCAAAGATATACTAGGGTATAAATGTTATGAATACCAAATACTATCAAATGATTCAGAAGGTAGTATTTGGATTGCTCCTAGTGTTGAAGTTTATAATCAGGGATTTTTAAAAAGTATGAATAATGCAGCTTTTTCCAATAATACAGAATTATTGGATTTAAAGGGTTTAACAATGGAAATGGAAATGACTGTTAAATCTGGCGATAAAGGTGAAAAAATGGATATGAAAATGACGGTCATAAGTTTCAATAAAAAAAATTCTAAAATCGATATGTCCAACTACACTTCTATGAACTTTGGAGCAGGGTTTATGGGTCAACAGTAATGCAGAAATTAGTATAATATTTTTCGAGTCTCTTAAAACCTATAATAGAGCCAATAAAGATCATTTGGATATTGTTATTTTGGGACTAAGTTATTCTTTGAGTTACTTTCTGAAAATGAAATACACGAATCTGCAAATAAAGCAATAAGTAGTAAAACATATCCAATATTTCCTATTCACTATTTATAGTTTATTTTTTAACCCTAGGTATATGGTACTTGTTCTAATCATTACTCAAAACATTAATTTGTATAATAATCCAATTATTCAATATTAGTTTTTAAACAAAAAAAATTATTAATTGTTGGTATATTTTAATCTTTGAAATTTAAGTAAAATGTCCAATCCTAAATAGAAATTTAATTATGAAATTATTGAATTATTTAACGTTAGCACTCTTACTATCAACTTTTACAACTGCCTTTTCTCAGGAGATGGTAGCTATATTGCCGTTTACATTTACGGATGATGGTCATCTTTCTGAACAAAAAGGAAAAGAGGCACAACAATTTCTTATCGGATATATCAATAAGAAGCAGAAGCATTTCAAAGTAACACCAATGAATGCCCGAGATGTTAATGTTGCCCTTAACAAGGCTGGTATTTCTGCAGAAACCATGGATAATTTTACAACCTCGGAAATTGCTGATGTGCTGAAATCAGATTATATTTTGATGGGTTCTATTGATAGATCTTTTGAAGGAACATCATCGTTATCAACTGGATTTGGTAGTATTAATGAAAAGGACTGGAACAAAACAAACGTTTATGGTGGTTCATCAAGTTCTACTTCTAAGAAGTATCATGCTTCAGTTTATATAAGTATATTTAAAAGCACTGGGACAGTCATTTACGACAAAAACAAGGCAAACATATTTATAGATGATACACCAGATAGCTGGAAAAATTCTATAATATGGCAAGTAAGACATTTCCCATTTTATGA
>CAYREN010000177.1:0-1354 GCA_964423255.1 uncultured Roseivirgaceae bacterium
TTCCCTGCCTTGCCGGCAGGCAGGTTGTCTTTAATTAACTGTTCTTTCTCTGCTTTTATGCGTTTTAATAATTCGCTTGCAGGTTCTGTATTTGGATTTTGCTCTCGCCAATCTGCTGTTAATTTACCTTGTATGGCTTCTTGAAGTATGGATTGTTTAATTTGGGAGAGTAAACTTCCTTGTGATTTATGTTCCGAAATTTTATTACCCAAATGTTTTATTCTTCTGAAAGCAACAAGTCTGTTTATTTGCGATTTAATACTTGGCAACACAATTTCAATTCTTGCTAAATCAGAAAAGTAAAGTCTTTTCCTAACAGCCCCTGATGCATTCTTATTGATTGCCTCTATTCCTTCATCACTTTTTAGAATGTACAGTAGATATTCAGGTAAAATTTTATCAGAACAAGAAAACACTACATAATCTGGGCTCACAATTCCAATTTGTTCTTCTTTAAATACATACCCAATTGAACCAACATTTATTCTCATAGGATTATAGGCGAACCATCCCTTCTTAATAAACTTGTATCGACTAAGATCATCAATCCTTTTAGCTCGAGAAACGTGTAATCCAATTTCATTACTTACGCCAATTAAATCCAAGCCATTTCCATTAGGGGTTTTAACTGATTTTTTTTGCTCGATAAGAATTGATCCTAATTTCACTCTGGTCATATCAATTCTTTTTTGAGTTTCTTGATTGAATCGATTATTTGATTCTGTGAATCAAGCAATTTGTCCAATAGTTCAGAGCTTGATAGATGTTCTCTTTGAGCCACTTCGCTATGAGGGTTCTTAATATCCAAATCCCAATTTTTTAAATCTTTTACATTTATTTTCCAAGCAACATCGGATTCTTCTCTATTGTTCCACCAATCAATAATGGGTTGAAATTCATTAAATTGAATAGGTTTGGTTTTAGAGTAGGATTTTTGTCCTTCGGGTAATTTGTGTTCGTAATACCAAATATCTTTGGTTTTACTTCCTTTTTCAAAAAATAATAAGTTGGTACTTACCGTAGCAGGAAAAAAGGTGCTTTGTGGTAAACGAATAATGGTGTGTAAGTTAGCATCCGTCAAAAACTTCTCTCTAATTCGTGCTTTTACGCCATCACCAGTAATAGAACCATCAGGCAATACAATTGCCCAACGTCCTTTAGGTTTTAAGAGTTGTAGCATCAAAATCACAAACAAATCGGCAGATTCTTTACAACGGTAAGTTGCAGGAAAGTTGGTTTCTACACCATCGGCAATACTTGCACCAAAAGGTGGATTTGCCAATATCACATCTACCCGGTCTTTTGCTCCAATGCTGTTGTATTCCTTTTTTAAACTATCCATATAATGATAGTC
>CAYREN010000177.1:1454-7953 GCA_964423255.1 uncultured Roseivirgaceae bacterium
TGTTTGTCTTCCGAATTGTTAAAATCTACTTCATTCAGTTTATTAATGACTTTACGCATTTCATAACCCGATTTCATGTAGTTGTTTGAGCCTTCAAAAACCTCTTTTACAATGGCTGCTCTTTTCGGGTTGGTATTGCTTGTTAAATTACGTAGCGTAGCAAACAAACCTTTATTGTCTTGGGCGTTACTGTCAATAAATTCCAATAATTCATCACCTGTAATTCCTTCGGTATCGGTTGCCCAGGTTCTCCATTGAAATTTTTCAGGAATTACCGATACGTAATCATCTTTGGTTATTTCTAATTCTTGGTCTTTGTCGTCAAATATTTTCAGAAACAACATCCAACCGAGTTGTTCCAATCGTTGAGCATCACCAGAGATTCCTCTGTCTTGTCTCATTATATTTCTAATGCTGCTAATTACAGCTCCTACGTTTGCCATACTTGTGTTTTTTATCCCTAAGGGATTAAATGTTTTTAATAAATCTTGAATGTAAAATTATTCGACCCCGAAGGGGTCGTACCTTATGATTGATCATACATGAATCTATAAACATTTGAATCCTACGGATTCGTTGTGCATCGATTACATTTCCATTATCTATAAACATTTGAACCCTTTGGGGTCGGTTAATTTGTGTTTCATTTTTATAACCATTTGAATCCTTTGGGTTTGTTATTTTTCTCTATTAATTGTGTCTATAAAAATTTGTCATTTTTCTATTTTAAAATTATCCCGAAGGGATTACATGTTTATAAAACGTATGATGAAAATGTTATGCGACCCCGTTGGGGTCGAACTATAAGCATTTGAACCCTTTGGGTTCGGTTAATCTATCCACTCAAATAAATATTCATTTTTATGTTCTATACAAAATTTGCTTAGAAAGGATTTGTACTCCTCTCTAAATGTTTTCTTTTTATGGTGTTCTTTTTGGTTATTTATGTATGCGATTACATTGTCTAAGGCAGAATGGCTATATGAAAATGCACCATAACCTTCCTGCCATTGAAACCTAAATTTTGTAAACTTTTTATCCAGGATAAAAGTGTTAGATGATTTTTTAATTTCTCTTACTAAATCAGACAAACAGCACGATGGCCTCATTCCTATTAAAAAATGAATATGGTCAGGTACTCCATTAATGGCAAGCATCTTTTGCTTTTTGTTTTGCACAATACCTGTAATGTATTTGTATAGTTCTTCTTCCCATTCAGATTGAATAAGACTGTATCTTCCTTTTACGGCAAACACAACTTGTATATAAATTTGTGAAAATGTACCTACTCCCATTATGCTATTGTTCTATATAATTCTGTTTCTAACTCTTTAATTGCTTTCAGGTATTGTGGTTTACCGCCAAACGCTTTTACCAATTCAATAGGAGTTCCCAATTTGTTTAAAGGAGCAAGTTTCAATACTTCTATACTTTCTATCGTAATTATTCCGTCCTGTGAATATTTATCCAATAAACTTTTTAATACCAATTGAGCTTGCTCACCATATTTGGTAAAGTAATTTCGTTTTTTTACGTTTTCTGCTCTTTCTTTTCTTGTCAATGGTTTTGCTTCAAAAGCTATATGGCAAATCAAGTCGAAAGGGTCAAATTGTTTTCCAACTTCTTCTTGTAAAGCTTCAAAGAAAACACCTTGCTCTTCTAATTCTTTTACAATGGCTTTTTTCTTATCGGCATTGTTCCAAGAAGTCAAGAAAGATTCTAAGGTTTTGTATTGCTTGGTTACATTGTTTTTAGTGTAATCTTTTAATGATTCGGTAATTATTTTTCCGTCAGCACCCAAGTATTGCACCCTTTCGTTTACAATTTTCACTCGAACACCATCAACTCTAATCTTCACTCTTGGTTCTTCAACAATATTGCCACCACCCGTAATTTCAGGATATTCTGGTGTTTCAGGAAAATCAACCTCCTCACCATCTACATCAATTATTGGCTCGTCTGTTGTTTCATCCTCTGTTCCTGATAAGTCATCATTTTCTCCAACATCTTTTATCATTACTGGATCTCCATCAAAATCAGGGTCAGCAAAAAGATGGGTTACATTTCTAAAATCCATAATGGTAAAATACGTTTTACCGTATTCTTCATTGATGCGCGTTCCTCTACCAATTATTTGTTTGAACTCTGTCATAGAGCCAATATTGCTATCCAAAACAATCAGCTTGCAAGTTTGTGCATCAACACCGGTAGTCATTAATTTAGAAGAAGTTGCAATAACAGGGTAGGTTTCACTTGGATTGATAAAGTTGTCTAACTCTCGTTTTCCTTCTTCATTGTCGCCAGTAATTTGCATAATGTATTTGCTGTTTTTAGCAAATAAATCAGCATTGGCGTTAGCCAATGCGGTACGCATTCCTTCTGCGTGTTCAATGTCAATACAGAAAACGATACTTTTTGCAAATCGGTCATATCCTTTTAGAAACTCCGTAATTTTTGCGGCAACTATTTTTCTGCGTTCTTCAACAACTATGTTTTTATCAAAATCTGTTCTGTTGTAAATTCTATCTTCAACTTCATTTCCGTCTTTGTCTAAAAAACCTTTTGGTGGTCGCCAACCTTCTGCATCAATGTCTAAAGTAACTTTCACCACTTTGTAAGGAGCAAGAAAACCATCATCAATTCCTTGTTTTAGTGAGTAGGTGTAAATCGGCTCTCCAAAATATTCGGTATTTGAAACTTCTGTTGTTTCTTTCGGTGTGGCAGTTAGTCCGATATGAGTTGCCGTATTAAAATATTCTAATATTTCTCGCCATTTGCTATCTTCTTTTGCACTTCCTCTGTGGCACTCGTCAATAATGATTAAATCAAAAAACTCTCGGCTAAACTGCTTGAAAGCATCATCTCCTTTGTTGTCAGAAAGCCCTTGATACAATGCTAAATAAACATTGTAAGCCGTATCAATTTGTTTCTTTTTGATGATGGTTAAAGCATCTTTAAAATGTCTAAAATCGCCCCTTGCGGTTTGGTCAATTAAAGCGGTACGATCTGCCAAAAACAAAATCCGTTTTTTCGCACCACTTTTCCAAAGTCTGTAAATTATCTGAAATGCAGTATAAGTTTTACCTGTTCCAGTAGCCATTACCAAAATGATGCGTTGCTGATTTTTAGCAACTGCCTCAATGGTTCTGTTTACTGCATTTTGTTGGTAATATCTTGGTGAACGCCCAGAGCCATCTTGAAAATAATCTTGTGAGATTATTTTTTCAACCTCATTGGATTCAATGCCTTTGTATTTCTTGTACTTCTCCCAAAGTTCTTGCGGACTTGGAAATTCATCTAAAGAGATTTCTTTTTCTATTTGTCCGTCTGTTGCTGTTTTGTCGTGAAAATAAAATCCGTCTCCGTTGCTACTGAATACAAAAGGAATGTCTAAAGTATTTCCGTAATCAAGTGCTTGCTGAATTCCACTTTTTACAGAATGTTTATTGTCTTTAGCTTCAATTACTGCAATCGGTACATTGGGTTTGAAAAACAGAATGTAGTCTGCAAATTTTCGTTTTCCTCTTGCCGTCAGTTTTCCTTTTACATAAATTCGTCCGTCTGTGAAGAAAATTTCACGACCTAACTGAGTCTGTTCTTCCCAACCAGCTTTCAGTATTGCAGGTGTGATAAACTTTGCTTTTATGTCCGATTCTGAAAAGTCTTTTTTATTCATTCAATTCTGTTTCCTCTTGTGCCCAACGTATATCTAAAATAAATATGTAGCTTATCCCCATTGTATTTTTTATCAAACTAATATGTTTTTGGGAATAACCGGAGAGCAGAGATCAATCATCATGGTAAGTCTCTTAATAAATCACCAACCGGGATTCCCAATTCCCTTTTCCATTAATTGTTGAAGTTCTGAAAAGTGTTTTGTGTAAACATCTCTGGGTAAAACATCATGTTTTTGGCAAATAGAAGCAGCCATACCCACGACTTCTCCCATCATGCCGGTAGTTCGTTGTACGCGAACTGTTCCTAATGCCACGTGTGTGACGCTAATATCTCTGCCTGCCATAAACAGGTTAGTAACATTTCGGGAATACAGGCACCGGTATGGCACTTGATAGGGTTTGATTTTTCTCATATCTGCTCTTGATCGAAAAGGTTCTCCAGTAAAATTATTGGAACGAATAGGAAAATGCAGGTCCACATCCCAGGTAGTGGTAAAAGTCCCATCGGGAAACTTTCTCCCCTCGATGATATCCTGTTCTTTAAGAATCACGTCTCCCAAAAGACGCCTGGACTCTCTCTTTCCACCAATGTAGGCTACCCAGGATAGTTTCCGATTTTCAAACTTTTCTTTTTCAAGGCTTTTATTCTTAACAAAATCCCAATTGCCATATACCACGCGTAGGGCATAGTCACGAATAAATTCTATTTCCTTAACCTGATCTCGGTTGGCACCGGTCTCCCAATCCCAATCTCCTTTGACCACTTTGTAGGAAGTTTCTTCATCGAATTGTACTGCCCAAAGGTCTGTAGATGGAAAAGGGCTGATATTTTTTTCTTCTATAGAATTCCATTGAACAGATGTGCCCATCACAAGATTATCTTCCTGGCTTGGAGCACGATCTTCTCCCGTGAGTGATTTTGGTTCGCGTCCCACTCTAAGGTCAGCATTTGCCAGAAAACCCAAGTTGCCATCTCCTGTGCAATCTGCAAAAAGCGTTCCGGTGAATTTATATTCCTTTCCAGTAACAATGCTTTTTCCGGTAACCGAAACAATTTGGTTTCCTTTTTTATCTACCTTCATCACGTGGGTATTCAAAAATAGTGTTAGGTTTTCTTGAGCCAGTACAATTCGAAGTTTTTTATCATCATTATAGTTTGTTGCGGGTCCGGCATTATGCTCTATTTTCTCAGGATTGTTTTTGATAACATCAAATATTTTTTGACTGCGCACAGCATTGGAATCTTGCTGTGCTTCCCATAGTTTCCAGTGACCCACAGGCCCAATTTCATCTACAAGAGATCCTAGGTTGATATATGGTTTTTGGTAAATTAGTCCGGAAAGTCCAACACGAACTTCAGAACTGTTGTTGCCACCTAGCACTGGTCTATTCTGAATCAGGGCCACCTTACTACCAAGCCTTGCGGCGGATATAGCGGTACAAATTCCAGCCATGCCCCCACCAACCACCACCAGATCATAAGTGCCTGCATCTTCAGGAGTATTGGGCAGCTTTAGCATTTTATGTCGATAGTTTGCTAATGTAGCAAAATCATTTGGAGGTCGAAATTTATGATCGGTAGTAAGAATAATAGCATCGCACCTCCCGTCAAATCCAGTAAGATCGTGTAGTGTTATTTTTGTTTTACCGGAATTAAGTTTGACAATGCCTCCATCCTGCCAATGCCATTCTGCTCCTTCAGTTCCAAAATTGGTTTCTAATGCCTGATTATTTATCAACAATTGAAATTTACCGGGCAATCCTTTTACATTCCATTGCGCTACCCAGTTTCTGGTACGAACCCAAACCTTATATTTGCCTTTGACCGGAACGTAAATAATTGAATTTGCATCTGCAACTTGCATGCCCATGCCATGAGCCAAAATATATGGAGATCCCATCACATCCATAGACTGCTGGTCGATCACCCAGCCACCACGGTCAGAAAAGCTTTCTGCTTCAATAAAAATCACATCAGAAGATTTTCCGATCACATTATTGACCAGTAATATTATTACGCAGCATTGAGTAAGTAAAAAACGTTTCATGATAATTTAAGACATTTATAAACTATTTCATTGGATTTATAAATATACAATTGCATTTTTTATTAAAACAGAATGGATTTAAATACCCTTAAAACGCACCTGAAAAGAGATTTATATATAAGGTCTTTTTCCAAGCGGTATAAATGTTTGAAAAAATAACTTGTATATATAAACATATGTTCATATGTTTGCGTATATAGTTTTGAATCTATTAACAATTCAAAAATGAAAGTTGAAGAAATACAATTTGAAAACAAAGATATGATGGATACGCTCAATCCTGAAAAATTGGAGAGAGTGGCTTTCATTTTAAAAACCATTGCTCATCCATTGAGAATAAGCGTGATAAGTTTGTTGGTTTTGAATAAAAAACTTTGTGTCAATGATATTTGTGAGCAACTGGGTTCTGAGCAATCTCTTACATCTCATCATTTATCAAATATGAAGTTATCCGGAATATTGGGGAGTGTAAGAGAAGGAAAAAAAATATTCTATTTTCTGAAGCTACAGGAAGTCGTGACAGTGATTTCTTGCATGAATAAATGTGAATTGATTTAACCCGAATAATTCGGGAGATAATTATTGAATGTTTTAAGATATAAATACCTGACATTCAATTCATTGTTTTCTATATCTCATATTACGCATGAATATTAGGGGTTAATAGACTTACCTACCCCTTTAAATCTTTTAATAGAAAAATTATGTACATAGAACAATTATATACAGGATGTTTGGCCGAGGCCGCATATTATATTGAGTCAAATGGAGAGG
>CAYREN010000177.1:8053-9162 GCA_964423255.1 uncultured Roseivirgaceae bacterium
TTATATACAGGATGTTTGGCCGAGGCCGCATATTATATTGAGTCAAATGGAGAGGCGGCAATTATTGACCCTATGCGGGAGACTGAGCCATATCTGGAAATATTAAAAAAGCGAGGAGCCAAGCTGAAATACGTTATGGAAACGCATTTTCATGCTGACTTCGTTTCAGGACATCTTGATTTGGCAAAACAAACTGGAGCAAAACTAATATTTGGTCCAACTGCCAAGCCAAGCTACTCAAGCTATATTGCTGAAGATGGCGAGCGGTTTGAGCTGGGAGATATTGAGTTTCAAGTTTTGCACACTCCAGGGCATACCATGGAGTCGAGCACATACTTATTAAGTGACGAGAAAGGCAAGCATCATGCGGTATTTACAGGCGACACATTATTTATTGGCGATGTTGGACGACCAGATTTAGCGATAAAAACTGACCTTACCATTCAGGATCTTGCCGGATTATTATATGATTCATTAAACAGTAAAATTCTTACCCTTGATGATGAAGTAATTGTCTATCCGGGACATGGTGCCGGATCGCAATGTGGTAAAAATATGAGTGATGAAACAGTTTCTACCATTGGTGAGCAGCGCAAGTATAACTATGCACTTCAGCCAATGACAAAAAGCCAATTTATTGAGGTGGTAACTGATGGTATCACAGCTCCACCTCCTTATTTCCCTGAGAATGCCAGGATAAATAAAGAAGGCTATCAAAATATTGATGAAGTGTTAGAACGAAATTTAAAATCTCTTCCCTTATCAGAATTTGAATCGGCCATAAACGATGGTGCTTTGGTCCTCGACACAAGAAATGAAGATTTATTTGAATCAGCATCATTGAAATATTCTATAAATATTCCTCTCAATGGCCAGTATGCTGTTTGGGTAGGTTCGTTAATACCAATAGATAAGCCACTAGTATTAATCTGTGAGCCTGGGACAGAGTATGAATCTGTATTGCGGTTGGCTCGTGTGGGTTTCGAAAAAGTATTGGGTTTTCTGGATGGAGGAGTAGCAGTATGGCAAGCGTCCGGAAAGGCTGTTCAGAAAATAAAATCAATAGAACCGGAAGCATTGATGCAATATGTGCATCAGGGATACGAAAT
>CAYREN010000178.1:0-7604 GCA_964423255.1 uncultured Roseivirgaceae bacterium
GGATCAGCATGTTGCTGTTCCTGAGCGGATACCAAATTTACAGAATCAAGGGCATCTTATATTTTGAAGGTGAAAGTCATAAAATCATTTTTCAATCTGTGAGGTCCAATAGCAAAATAGACATTGGCAGTGCCTGGTTGGAAGGTGAAGTGAGAAAAAGTAAAATTGTTTTTATAGGTAATAATGTAAAAAGAACACCTCTTGACAAGGGATTGAAGAGTTGCTTGGTTTTATAGTTCGAATTATTCGTGAGATAACGATTGAATCCACACCGAAAACTAAAAAACTCATCATTGCGAGAATTAACATTTTTTCAAAACGCACAAATGTGAATGACGTAAAAAATAAATTAAAGCCCCTGTGGGGTCTTCCTTTTGGAGACCCCGCAATGACAAACATCGAATTTTCGGTGTGGACTTAACTGAAACATTCAATATGCAAAAAAACAAGCATGGATGGTACTGGTGCCAATTGAGGAATATAAAATAGAAAAATTTGAGGACTGGATTTCAAGGATAAATTCAAAATTAAAATATATTCGGAAGACAATTTATAGCATGATAAAATATATATGACTGAAAAGGAACAAATTCTACAGCACAACCTCGATCATACTTTGTTTGCCTGGCTAAAGCATTCAGAACTAAATCCTCTTAATATTGAGAAAGCTGAAGGGGTTTATCTCTACGACAGGGATGGGAAACGATATATCGATTTTTCTTCGCAAATGATGAACGTCAATATTGGACATGGAAATCCAGCGATTCGCGAAGCAGTAGTTCGGCAAATGGATGAGGTAAGCTATGTTTTTCCCGGAGCGATTACCAAATCCAGGGGAGATCTGGGCAAAAAACTTGCTGAATTGGCACCGGGGTCTTTGAACAAAACTTTTTTTACTTTGGGGGGTACTGATGCGATAGAAAATGCCATGCTACTGGCAAGAGTATTTACCGGAAAACATAAGATAATTGCCCAGTACCGCTCTTATCATGGATCAACCTACGGCGCACTTTCGGCAGGAGGAGATCCTCGAAAGCATGTAGTTGACAGCCAGCAGGCCCCAAATATAATTCATGTAGAAAATCCATATTTCTATCGTTGCCCCTGGCATAGCGAAACTCCGGAGGAGTGCGCAGAAAGAAGTGCTGCTCATGTGGAAAGGGTGATTCAATATGAAAATCCCAATAGCATAGCGGCAATTTTGCTGGAAGGTGAATCGGGTTCATCGGGTTGTATCAAATACCCACCGGGATACTGGACAAAAATAAAAGCAATAGCAGATCGATACGGCATTCTCATTATTGACGATGAGGTAATGAGCGGATTTGGCAGAACAGGTAAATGGTTTGCCGTAGAACACCATGGGGTAGAACCAGACATCATTTGCATAGCTAAAGGGCTATCTTCAGGTTACTTGCCATTGGGAGGAATAATTGTTAGCGATCGCATTGCAGACAGCTTTAATGATCGAACATTGCCATTGGGATTGACATACTCGGCTCATGCAGTATCCTGTGCAGCGGCCCTGGCTGTCATCAAGGTTTTTGAAGAGGAAGACCTGCTGAAAAAAACTGAAGATATGGGACGATATCTGGAGACAAGAGTTGCGGAACTTGCTCTCCTCCACCCTTCTATTGGTGACTTTAGAAATACGGGGTTGCTGGGTTGTATAGAATTGGTAAAAAACCGTGACACCAAAGAACCCATGGCACCATGGAATGCAAAGCCAGATCAAATGAAAGTAATGAATCAAGTGGCGGCTAAGATCAGAGAATTGGGGATGTTCACTTTTGTGAGATGGAATTACATATTTATAGCACCACCGTTAATTATATCAAAATCGCAAATGGATGATGGATTGGAGATTATCTCACAAGCCATCTCCATTGCTGATCAACATTGCTATTAGAATAGTTGTCCATTTCCCATGTTTTATTTTTATTCCACTATCTTGTTTGCTCGCTAACCTCAAAAATTTATGCTCATCAAATACCTTGTTTTACTAATATATTTTGGAATTCTATTTGGAATAGGATTTTATGCTTCTAAAAAAATTAAAAGCTTAAAAGATTATTATGTAGGCGGAAAAAAATTGGGTTTTTGGGTAGTGGCTTTCTCTGCTCGTGCCTCAGGGGAATCTGGCTGGCTTCTCTTGGGTCTTACCGGCATGGGAGCAATGATTGGTGTTCAAGGATTTTGGGTAGTTCTTGGTGAGATCATCGGCGTTTCTATTTCCTGGTTTTTTATGGCAAAACCATTCAAAAGACTTACAGATAAATATGACTCTATTACTGTTCCAGATTTTTTAGAAAGTCATTTCAAATCGACAAATCATTTATTACGCATTATTTCAGCAGCAACGCTTACCGTTTTTGTAATCATTTACGTAAGTGCTCAAATTGATGCCACCGGTGCTGCCTTCGAGTCATTCCTTGGATGGAATTATTATACTGGTGCCGTCATAGGTTTTGCCATTGTTGTAGCCTACATTTTTTCTGGAGGGTTCGTAGCAGTTGCATGGTCAGATTTATTCCAGGGTTTAATCATGCTTTTCGGCCTGGTGATGTTACCCATTGCGGCATATATGACTATAGATAATAAAGGAGAGATCATTGCGGGACTCAACAAAATAGATCCTTCCCTTTTATCTATTTGGGGTGCCGGAGGATTCTCCATGCTGAGCCTTATGACAGTTGGTGGGTTATTTTTTATAGGACTTGGCTTCCTGGGTTCGCCACAGGTTTTTGTGCGGTTTATGTCTATCAAAAATGAAAAAGAGATAAATAAAGGTAGATGGGTCGCTATCGCTTTTACAGTCCTTACAGATTTATCGGCAGTGTCAATCGGTATGCTTGGAAGGTATCTATTGACAGATGTCGGACAAGATATCGAAACTATCATGGGTAATGGAGCTCAGAATGTGTTGCCTATGCTTGTGGAAAATTTATTTCCCACAGTAATTATTGGTATTTATATAGCTGCTGTGCTATCGGCGATCATGTCAACCGTAGATTCACTTTTGGTTCTTGCTTCCAGTGCAATAACCCGCGATTTCTATCAAAAAATATTTCATCCGGAAATCAAAGAAGTTGATCTTGCCCGCACCTCACGATATGTAACTCTGGGTATTGCCTTATTCTCTTTTGCCCTTGCCATGATCATAGCAGTTACAACACCAGAAAGAACAATATTCTGGTTTATTATATTTGGCTGGTCAGGTATTGCAGCTACTTTTTGTCCGGTAATTATCCTTTCACTTTTCTATAAAGGATATAATGAAAAGGGTGCCATTGCCTCCATGATCACTGGGTTTTTATGTATTCCTTTGTTCAAATTTTTGATGCCAGGCATTCCTAAGGTCGGCATATATTTTACTGAACTTGCAGAGCTATTCCCCTCTTTCTCGATTGCAATAATTGCCGGAATATTAGTAAGTAAGCTTAGTAGAAAATAATATAAAAGTAATTATCAAAATGCCACTCCATTATTCAAAAACATAGGAATATCTAATCAAAAAATTTATAAATTCGGGTCAACTAAACTATTGGTTAATTTAATATAAAATAATGGGGTATATAGAACCTGCACCAATCACAGACAAGGAAAATCCTTTTGAGTCGATGATGTCTAGATTTATAATTGCTGCAAAGCATCTTGGACTAAATGAAGAAACATTCAATGTATTGAAATCTCCTGACAAACAAGTGATTATCAATATTCCAATTACCATGGATGACGGATCTATAAAGGTTTTTGAGGCTTATAGAGTTATTCATAATAATGTCCTGGGCCCATCAAAAGGTGGAGTGAGGTTTGATCCACATGTAAATCTTGACGAAGTAAAAGCGTTGGCTGCCTGGATGACTTGGAAATGTGCTGTGGTTGATATCCCATTTGGTGGTGCAAAAGGTGGTATTTGCTGCAATCCCAGGGAAATGTCATCTGGTGAAATAGAAAGGTTGACACGCGCATACACCACTTCCTTATTTGACGTCTTCGGGCCTGACACGGATATCCCAGCGCCGGATATGGGTACTGGCCAGAGAGAAATGGCCTGGATGATGGACCAATATTCCCGAAATAGCAGCATGACTGTAAACGGTGTGGTCACTGGAAAACCCGCAGTTTTAGGAGGATCTGCCGGGAGAGTTGAAGCGACAGGTCGTGGTGTAATGGTTTCTACTCTTTCTGCTTTGGAAAAACTTAAAATAAACCCATATAATAGCACGGTAGCAGTCCAAGGATTTGGCAATGTGGGCTCCAATGCAGCACAGCTTCTCTCAGAGCGCGGTACTAAAATCGTTGTAATTAGCGATATTACTGGAGCTTATTATAATAAAGAGGGTATTGATATTGAAAAAGCAATAACCTTCAGCAAGGAAAATAAAGGAAGTTTGGAAAATTTTGATGGTGCGGAAAAAATGGATCATGCAGATGACCTATTTACCTTAGAGGTTGATGTATTGGTTCCTGCTGCACTGGAAAATGTGATCACAAGAAAAAATGCAGATAATATCAAGGCAAAATTAATTGTGGAAGGAGCAAATGGACCTACATCTGCCAAAGCAGACGACCTCATTGCCGAAAAAGACATTTTGGTAGTTCCGGATATTTTGGCCAATGCCGGAGGGGTAACGGTTTCTTATTTTGAATGGGTACAAAACAGATTGGGATATAAGTGGACGAAGGACAGAGTTAACCGCCGCTCAGACAGGATCATGCGTGATGCATTTGCCAATGTTTATAAAACATCTATAAAATATGATGTAACTTTGCGTATAGCAGCATATATTGTCGCCATTGATAAGGTTGCTAAAGCATATAGTTACAGAGGCGGATTTTAACAACTTTCATATTTTATGCAAATACATAAAGAAGGAAGATCACTGTTAAGTTATCTATTGATCTTTTTATTAATATTAAATATTGGATTGAAATATTTCAATATTGATGAGCTGATATTATATTTTTCCTATCTGACTTGTAGTATTATTTTTTTGTTGGTCCTACAATTTTTCAGGAGTCCTTCTATCAATATTAATGCAAATCCCAATCATGTGCTGTCACCGGCAGATGGTAAAGTTGTAGTCATAGAAAAAACCAAAGAAACTGAATATCTCCAGGAAGAAAGAATTCAGATTTCAATTTTCATGTCGCCACTCAACGTACATATCAATCGAAATCCTGTGGGAGGTATAATAAAATACTTTAAATACCATGCCGGAAAATATTATGTAGCATGGCACCCAAAATCCAGTACAGATAATGAACGCACAACGATTGTTTATGAATTGAATAACGGAGTAAAAATACTTACCAGGCAAATTGCCGGTGCTGTTGCGCGAAGAATAGTATGCTATATCTCTGAAAATGAAGAAGTCGATCAGGGCCAGGAATTCGGATTTATAAAATTTGGATCTCGGGTAGATGTATTCATACCCCTCGATGCTAAAATCAATGTAGAAATAGGCCAAAAGACCAAGGGAGGGAAAACTGTTCTTGCGGATTTGAAAGCAAATTAAAAAAACATTATATCAACTCAAATTTTTTGACTCTTCCCAATTATCAAGTAAAGTATCGCACCAATTATTGGAAGCAATATGATTAAAAGAATCCATACGATCTTGTCGTAGTTTTTAAAGTCACTTTTTAAACAATCGATAAGAGACCAAAACCATAATACTACTGGAATAAGCCCAAAGATTAAAAAGATTAATACAATCTCAAATCCTCCTAGACCATAAAGATATGTTAGCGCTACATTCATGATAATTTTAATATGTTAATTCTCGAAAAGTTATTGAGCTAAGTTACGATACAAAATCAATTCTTACAAAAGTAATCCGACTGCTTCTATTCCCGAATCCACTGCCTCAAATAAAAGTGGCAACCTCCCGTTATCCACCCCGGCATAAACTAAATTTTGATTCGACCTGCAATCATTTGCATCACTGAATAAATATCCTGGCTTTGGGATTGGCATAGCGTGCCCCATTTGCTTAATGAAAACTTTTTCTACATCACTTTTCAGCGATTTTCCAAAATACACCTCAAGGTGATTTAATGTGCGCTCCACGAAAGAATGTTTTCGTTCTTCGATCAGAGACATCATTTTTCTTTCCTCCGATTTAAAACAATAATATACCGTCAACACCCTCCGCTCATGACTATCAGAAAATTGTGCCTCAGAATCCACAAATCCGAGCAATGATTTGTCGTTGGATATTATTTCATTTTGCCAAAAAACACCTCTGCCGGCTTTGCTTCTATCAACATCATCCATCCTCTGTGTTGAACCGCTTAGCACAATATTCACCACCACCCAGGGAGCATATTCAGTTTTCCGGAACAAAGCATAATCCTTGGGATAAATATATTTCAGAGCATGTTTTTGACCAGCATAAATAATTTTATTACAACTGACCTGAATAACTTCTTTTTTGTAAGCATTGATAATCTCTACATCAAACCCACCATCTCTTTCCCCAATTGTTTTCACCAGGTGCGATGTTAGTACCCTTTCTTTTGGGAGATTATTATAAATTTTATTTATAAAATAAAAGTTTCCCTCCGGGGGAGAAAAAAGCTCAACGGGTTTGGTATAGTAAGATCTACAGGTAAAATAATGAATCCCCGCCAGAGCAGAAACTTGATCCGCTCCTGCACCATAATCATCTTTCATATGGTAGTCTAAACCCTCAATAAATCCAGGTGAAAAAGACATATGTTGTTGTAGCCAGCTGAAAAATGATATATCATTTAAGTGTCTATTTTCTTTCTCAATCAACCTTGTAGGCATGAGCATCTTGCCATCAAATGATTTTATCAAATCTATAAACAGTTCTTTTTCAACAGCATCAGGAAATAAATTGTTTCTCAATATGCCATGTGCAGATGTTTGGCTTTCTCTCTTTTTAGGTATGAGGTATTTTTTATCTTTAAAATTCCAGACGTTCGAAAAATTATCGTAATAAATGATCTCTAACTCTTGTAGCATTTTCAATGATTCTGCACCATAATTTGCAGGATACGCCAGATCGTAATGCGCCCCATGGCAAAGCGCAGTATTTTTATAATTGGTTGCTGAAGATGTCCCTCCTAAAGATTCTGAAAGTTCAAAAAGTAAAAAATCCTTTTCCCGGAGTTGGTATGCCGCACTCATTCCTGCAATTCCCCCACCAACAATCAGATAATCAGTATTAAGCTTTTCCCCTCTGGGATAATTACTACTTTCAAATACCAGATGCGCTGTTGACATGTCATTGAGAAATTCGATATCATATCCATTTGCTGTGCTACACCCTTGTGCTAGCAATCCGGCCATGCTCATCGAGCTGATATGTATAAATTCTCTACGTCTCATTCTAAACTTTGTCCGTCATTTTGAAGCATGAAATTCTTTGAATTTTATTAAACAGATTACTTCGTCATGCCTCCTCGTAGTAACGAGTAATTAATATTGAAATGCGAAGCATCAATCCTTCCCGTCATTGCGAGGCACGAAGCAATCTCAAGCAATTATCAGAAATACTACCAAGAAGATAATATTTTATCAAATAAATCATCCCAATCTTTATTGATAGATTCTATCAATTCAATCTTCT
>CAYREN010000178.1:7704-9141 GCA_964423255.1 uncultured Roseivirgaceae bacterium
TTATCAAATAAATCATCCCAATCTTTATTGATAGATTCTATCAATTCAATCTTCTTTTGTCTCGAACCAGCCTTAATTTGTTTTTCTCGTGATATGGCCTCTTCAATTGAATGGAATGTCTCAAAATATACCAATTTGAAAAGGTTATACCGTGCGGTAAAGCTATTAGGATACTTTTTTTGTTTATGCTCCATAATTCTACTGACTATGTCCGAAGTCACACCAGTATAAAGTGTAGTATTATTTTTATTTGTCATAATATAAACTGCTCCTCCTTTTACTATTGTCATGAATAATTTAATTAATACAATAATATACATCTGTCAAGGTGCTTCTCGAATCATTCTTTATGAAAGCAAACAGATTACTTCGTCGTACCTCCTCGTAATGACGAGTAAATAATATTTAAATCCATGGCAATACTCCTGACCGTCATCGCGAGGCACGAAGCGATCTCTATCAACTATCAGAAACACTACCAAGTTGATAATATTTTATCCCTTTCAATATCAGCAAATTCAACTATGACAACCTTAATCATTACAACAAACAGATTACTTCGTCCCCGAAAATTTGGGGCAGGTTGTGCCTCCACGTAATGATGAGACCATCAATTTCATCTCATATCCCAGGTTCCTTTCAAATAATATTGATAAACCACTGGGTTATCCAACGAATTAACTTGGGTTTGAAAGGTATCTGCATTGGTCTTACCAAAGGCAGAAATGAGCACAGCAGCTTCCTGATTAAACCACCTCGTTTCAATATCCAATTTTTTACTCCTCACCAACCTATCTTTCATATTGCTTGATTGCTGATCAACTGAACAAATATACCAACCCCACTCGCCAAGTGTCAATATCTGATTATGAATTGGTAAGATGCTAAATCCTGCTTCTTGTATTGTATTCCCAATCGTGAAAAATGCCTCGGTTGCAAAATATGGGCTTCCTGCCTGGGTAATCATTATACCTTCTTCCGCCAACAATCTTTTTACCAGCTCATAAAATTCTATCGTATAATATTGATTGGCTTCTATGCTTCTCGGGTCTGGTAAATCAATGAAAATGGCATCATATTTTTTATTTGTGGAAGCAATAAACCGCAACAAGTCTTTATGGATTATTCTGATTTTTCCACTTGAAAAAGCTTTTTTATTCATTTCAATATAGTGTTGATTTGATATACCGAGGTTTAGCAATATTGTATCATAGCTTACAACTTCAATGCTGTTGACATCCTCATATTTTAATGCCTCTCTGATCAAACATCCGTTTTCCCCTCCGATTACAAGTATATCATTTATACTTTTAGATATCTTGAAAACAGCATGGGTCATGGGTTCGTAATACAAATATTCGTCTATAGAGCTTACGTTTTTTAGCTTGTCAATAAAAAACCAATTATCATCTTGCCATTGCGTGACAACAAGTTTGT
>CAYREN010000179.1:0-9141 GCA_964423255.1 uncultured Roseivirgaceae bacterium
AAATCCTGTGTTTTATTTATTGGAAGAATAGTAGTCTTTCTTGTTGGGAAAGGCAATTTTTCTGGATAAGGATCAAACTGAAGTGGCTTCAGGATTTCTTCATACATATAAATTGGCCCGAGATAAATATTCAAGGCCTCATCATCCGTGACATTTCTGCCAGTAAATTTGACCCCCACAAACACAATTGGCCGTTTTAGGTCTTTTGGTAATTTGATATGGTTCATAAACCAGTATTTGTGTACCATCCCCTGATTCCCGCTTTGTACAAAATTGATCTCGTGCACTTTTTGGTCAGCATCTTCTATAAGTGCAAAATACCTGAATGCCCGTCTTGAATTAGGTTCGCCCCAAAGCCAGTGAGCGCCATAATTCCAAAAATTAATGCAATCCCATGAGTCTTCCAAGGTGATGGGCACCTTGGGTTTTAATACAATATCCGATTTTTCAGCGGTGCTTTTGTAGGTGAGCTTACCCACATAATCGCGGTACAATACTTGATCATCGGATCGGTACAACCCTGCTTCGCATCCATTTGCCTCAACTGTCCACTTGGTGCAATCTTCAAAAGTAATCACCGGCTCACGCTCCTCCACCCTGTCTTTCATTTCATAGGGTTTTTCACCTTTTCCTTGCGGATCCGGATCATGGTTTTTACCTGCTTTTTGGGCGTTACCCATAAAATATATTAAAAGGAAAAGCCCTGTCAAAAAATATACCTTGATCCTATTGTTCATCTTTATAAAATTTACTGGTTTCACTCAATTTACTTTTCGTGCAGGCCGCAGCAAATAGGGCTGACCTGCTACCATATTTAAGGAAATGGTCTCATCTTTCACTTCTATTTTATCCACATGCTTCAGCCCATCGATACTAACTTCATAAAGATCAATGGTTTGGAAATACTTCCATATTCCCGGAAGTTTGAATGATTTGTTGCTTGCCCCATCCAGGCTATAAGCGGATAGGCTTGGATCCTCTTTCCATGCCAATGGAAAAAGCACCGTATTTTTCTCCCTGAGCTTTATATCCTTTTCATATACCGTACTGTCTTTTAGCGAAACAGATACGCTGTTGGAAAAACTGGCAATCCTGTCATTTCGGGTTCCGGAGACAGAAATCCGGTCTAACCTGTTGAGATAAAAATATTGAAGGCAATTCAGATAAAACTTTGCGGTAAACTTCTTATCCCAGTTTTTTCTGTCTTCTTCACTTCGGTTCCAATAAGGCCACAAGCCTTCGCCATACATACTCTGTCCAAACAGAAATCCCAAGCCGAAATCGCTGCCTGCAACATCTGAGTTTATACCACTTCCGGTATAAACATTAGCGGGGACGTCCAGATATTGTTGCTGGTTCCGGGCATTAAAATGCCAGGCAAAAGGCACCAATCCTGTCATATAGTCCATCACCCATTCACTGGTCACGTCAATCCCCTTTTCTTTCCAATAATTTAAGGACCTTTTTTGATATTCAGACTCCGTAACCAACGATTCGTAATGGCCTTTACTTTCCCTTGCGATCCAGGCATCGATGTGAATAGTTCCGGCGTTTTTCAATTCCGGCAAAAGGTTTATCAAACTGTCAATCCGCTTTTGTGTCCAGCCTGTGTTCCATTCATTTTTATAATTGATCTGGTAAGCATTGCGGTTATTATAGTTTCCAATTACCATGAGGCCTCCAAAGCGCTTTTTTGAAATCAGGTCATTTTCTACATAAATATCCCATAAAGGGCTATCATCATAGGCATCGGTCATATTGATGTGCAGACTAACCGTTGTGTGGTATTTTCTCGCTTCGCGCATGAGCCACAGCAAGCTCTCACGTGCATTTTCATCTTGCGGTCTTTTCAGCAAACTGTTGACTTCAAACATCGCGGGATATTTATCGTCGTGTCCTCTGTATTGCCATCCTACCAAATAAATAATTTTTGGAACCTGAAGTGTGAGCTGGTCGGCCTGTTTTATAAATTCAAGGGCAGTTTCAAAATCACAATACACGTTCGAACCACCTTTGCCATCGGGATTAGACAAATCAAGTTTCATTACCAGTGTCCTGGAATAATCATGGTTGAATTTGTGATTTTGTCCAGTGAGATTTCCTGTACATAGAATCCCTATAAGAACTAATATTAAATATTTGGTGTTTAACATTTTATAAAAAAAACAACGACAATAATAATAAATATTCTAAATCGCCTCTGCCAATTTAGTTATTGAATATTCAAACTTTTTAATTAAATCAAAATCCAATTTGCCTTCTTTAATTTTAATAAATTGGTTGGCATCAATATTTTGGAAAACAGACTCTTGCCCAGCAGGCCAGGAAATCACAATTTCGTTCACTTTATTTTCTTGGCCCAATCCGAATGTTATTGGAAATTCTGATTGAGATAAATAGCTATCTGATGATTTCACAAATCTTAATTGTCTTAAACTATCTCCATAATGAATGATTACCTTCGCTCCAATTGCATTACGATTTCCATCATTTCCTCTAAGAAGTATCTTCAGGAGATTTCCTTTATTGGATTCATTTCTCATTATATGAATAGGACCAGTATTGTTGGTGATTACCAAATCCATGTCACCATCCATATCTATGTCTGCATATGCAGTAGAACGGGCCAGCATGGAGTCTGCAAAAAATGTAGGACTTTCCGAAACGACATCCGTAAACTTTCCAGTTCCATCATTGATAAAAAAATGAGGTCTTTGCAATAGGGAAGTATTTTTTTCTTTTTCTCCTGCTGCTAAAAATACATGGCCATTGGCAGCAAACATATCGAGGTCGCCATCCAAATCTACATCAAACAGTGACAAACCAAAATTAAGGCTGTTTATTGTTTTCCTACCAATTAATGAAGCTTCTGCATCATTGATATATACACCATGCTCAGTATATCTTAGAACCGTCATCATTCGCTTTGAAAAATTGCCAACAAAAATGGTATGGTATCCATCATTTCGAGTATCACCAACCGCCACTCCCATTCCGGCTGTCGGTGAACCATCAACTCCAAAATATACACCCAACGCCATTCCGGTTTCTTTGTATGTACCATCGCCCTGATTTTCAAAAAGCAAATCAGGAACTGCATCATTAGCCATAAATAGGTCGGGCCACCCATCGTTATTATAATCGAGCTCAACTACACCAAGCGTCTTGGTTGGGAAGGGATTATGAAGTCCTATTTCATTGGCTATTTCTGTAAATGTGCCATCACCATTGTTGTGATAAAAAGAACATGCCTCTCCTTGATACATATCTGGCGAGCAATAGTCGTCAGTTAATCCATTAACTGTGCAAAATAGACTCCTGTCCTTTCTGCGTGACCATTTGGCATAATTTCCAACAAAAATATCAAGCCATCCATCTCTATCAGCATCGACAAATAATGCACATGCACTCCATACGTTTTTTGCAAATATTCCAGACTCATTTGACACGTTAGTAAAACGAACACCATCATTTCGGAAAAGGTAGTTGTTTGTTAAAGAAGCAAGAAAAAAATCATCATCACCATCACTATCATAGTCGCCAATGGTAAAACCAAATCCGTAAGTATGGATATCCTTCAGGCCCATTTCGTCAGTAACATCCTCAAACCGCAGTCCATCAACATTTTTAAATAGAGCTAAACCATCAATATCTGATTCTTCACCCTCCTTCATACTACCTCCTTTTACTAGTAATATGTCTTGATAGTGATCACCATTGTAATCTATGAAGGCAATGCCTCCTGCCATAATTTCTGGAAGAAAATATTCTCCGTAGCTTCCATTGTCGTAATGAAATTCACCCAACCCTAGTTCATTGGTGATATCATATAATTTCACTCCCAATTGCAATGAATCAGCTTGGGGATCAGCAACAGAATAATTTTTACTATTGTTTCCCGGGGCGTTGCATCCTGGTAAATAAAGACAAAATAAAGACAAAAATATTATCGCTGGTGGTCCATAAAAAATATGTTGACTTCGGAATAGATGACTTAACATGAAAATGTATTGTTGTAGTAGGTGATAATTAAATGGCCAAATAAAAGGCCGGCATTGAAATTCAATGCCGGCCTTATTCTAACTTAAACTATTCATCATGATTAATTTTTAGTAACCGGGGTTTTGTTCTAAAACCAGACCATTTGCTGAATAGAAATCTACTTCCGATTGTGGAATGGGCCAAAGTACATTATTGTCGCTGTGCATGTAAGCAATAGGAACCTGAGTATCATCTACAGAGTTTACTCGCTCTACCAATGTTCCCCATCTTTTCAGATCCAACCAACGCATACCTTCGAATGCCAATTCTACTCTTCGTTCGTGCCTAATTGCTATTCTCAATTCATCTTGAGATAATCCTGCTGGAAGATCAGGCATGCCTACCCTATTTCTTATTGCATTTACAGCATCATATACAGTTCCATCAGGACCAGAATCTTCATTTTTTGCTTCAGCATAATTAAGTAACACCTCACCCAACCTAAGTATAACATAATCTGTATCACAGTGATTAGATTGATCAACTGTATTTTGAAAAGATCTGTCTGCGTACTTCCTGAGATTATAGCGAATAGGTACCGGTAAACCATTTACCCTGACTTTCCACATTATTGGTGTGCCACCATTCTCCCCGGGATACCCAAATTCCGAACCCGGGTCATTATCCGAACCTGGTACATCAGCGGTAAGCACCATCCTTGGGTCACGGTTTAAGTATGGGTTGACCGGATCATATAGTGGTGAAGAGGTAATAGGCAAACCATCGGTCATCTCATATTCATCGATAAGGTTTTGTAAAGGAGATAAACTTTGCCACCAACCCCAATTTAGTGAGCCAATATGTTCGGCATTTGGCCTTAAGTATTTAACACTAAATATAATTTCAGGATTTCCTATTTGCTCTGCTGCGGTAAATAGACTATTAAAATCCACACTAAGACTAAATGGTGATTGGTCGATGATAACTTCAGAGAGATCAGCTGCTTCTCCCCATCTCTCGTTTGCCATCAATACTCTTACTTTCATCGCTTGTGCAGCAGTTTTACCTACATGTCCATCGTAAGGTTTCTCTTCAATATTGGCAATAGCAAAATCAAAATCAGCAATAGCTTGTTTTACAACATCATCTTTGGATGATCTTTGCAAAAGATCATCGACTAATTCGTATGATGTAGTTTTTACCGGAACACCTCCATAGAATTCACTGAGAAAATAATACATCATGCCTCTAAAGAAACGCGCTTCGCCCTTCATTTGAGCTAGCGCTGCAGCATCACCTGGAACCTTATCAATATTCTCCAGGAAATAATTTGATGTCGCGATCTGCTTATAAGCTATACTATAAAAATCGGTAACAATTCCTCCGGTCTGGGAATTGATTGGTGCTATCATTGCGTTTTTCAATCCAAGGCGATTATGCTGTGTATATGCATTGTCAGAAAGCGCATCAAAGGCAGGAAGAGAAAATGAATTTAAAAAGCTGTTGGCTCCCCAAGGCTCACCTGCTTTGATTTGATCGTACATACCTGTCAATGCCAAGAGGGCATCCGACTCACTCTGCCAAAATGTTCCTTCGGCTAACTTATCATGAGGGTTCAAATTCATATCCTCACAAGCAATGGTTGTAATCACCATTAATGCAAGTGTCAATCCTAATATTTTATTGAATTTCATATCTATATTCTTTATTAAATTAAACATAACAATTAGAATTTGATGGTTGTTCCAAGGGTAAGTGTACGGAACAACGGATAGAGGTTATCAGAGGGTCGTTCAGGATCGCCAAATTCAAACTTGGAAAATGTAGCCAAATTTTCAGCGTTAAAAAATACTCTAACATGATTTAAAAATACTTTTTCAAGTACCTCTGATGGTAATGTATAACCAATCGAAAGATTTTTTAGTCTCATATAACTTGCTTCTCTCAACCAAAATGTGTTCGCCGCTTTTATAGATTCTCCGTCCGGAGCACCATAATAAAACATTCTCGGTTTAGTCGTAGATGGATTCTCGGGAGTCCAGGAATCATCCCACCAATAAATCGGTGCAGCACCATGAACAGCAAATGGCATGATTAAAGACCACTCATTATTGACTAAAACTTTTCTACCTTGCTCTCCCTGGAAGAATATTGCAAAATCAAATCCCTTCCAATTGGCAGTAATTTCTATACCATAAAAGAAGTCTGGATTAACACCATCTACATCTACTCTGTCATCTGGTGTTATTGCTCCATCTCCATCAATGTCCTTATACCTCAAATCTCCAGGTACTGCAGGCCATCTTGGTGTTGGTCCATTATCAATTTCTGTTTGATTTTGATAAATTCCATCACTTTGAAACATGAAGTATCTATCCATCTCTTTTCCTTCTATCATGGAATTGAGATCAAATGTTCGCGTTCCAAATTTCACGAGTTTATTGGTATATTTTGAGAAATTTAAGTTTACTCCGTACCTAAAATCACCAATAGTATTTGAGTGACCCATGATCAAATCTATTCCTTTATTGTTAACCACCCCCTCATTTACAAATGGAGGCTGCAGGCCTGAATATCTTGGCAATTGGGCAGTACGAAGTATACCATCCGTAGTTTTGTCATAATAGTCCAGAGTCATACTGAAAAGATCCCCTTTTATATTCAGGTCAATACCAATGTCCGTAATTTTCGTTTCCTCCCACCTAATATTCGGATTTGCGAGTTGATCTCTTCTTCCTCCACCTATCAACGTTCCATTATATGGGTAATCTTGACCAAGATCTATTACAGATTGGTAGGGATAAAATCCAATTTGGTCATTACCCATTTTTCCACTTGAAAACCTAACTTTTAAATTTGTAAGCCAGGATGCATTTTCCAAAAATGCTTCTTCAGATATTCTCCAACCTGCAGAATATGATGGAAAAAAACCATATCTATTTTCTTCGGAAAATCTGGAGCTACCATCTCGCCTGAAATTTGCTTCTAATAGGTATTTTCCTTTATAATCGTATGTGACTCTTCCAAAAATTGACTGTAGGACAAATTCTCTAATATTACCGGCATTGGTTTGTCCATCTGTAGGTGCTCCTGAAAGTACGTCCAATTTGGGAGATGCGAATCCTCTTCTTATTCCCTGAATATTTTCTAATCTTTGTGTTTCCTGACTGGCCCCAATCATTACACTAAAGTTATGGGCGTCATTGAAAGATTTTTGATATCTTAAATGCGAAAACATGGTATAGTGTTTCTTAGTACCCATTCTTTGCTCAAGCTGCTCAGTTCCTATATTATCAAGGTTGCCTTGAAATTCACCAGATCGATAGCTATACATTCGAAGCACCGGACGTCGTCTTTTCCAGTCAGTTTGGGTGATATCTATCCCGACTTTAGAATACCAGGTTAATCCTTTCAAAAGTGTTACATCCATAAATACGTTACTATTTATGTTGAAAGAATTATCATATATCCTCGCATTTTCACTATCAGATATAGCCAGTGCATTCTTAGATGCGATATCAGCATAGCCCTGAGATTCTGGCTCAGAGCCACCATTACTACCCGTATATCTTCCTGATCCGTCCAGAAGCGTAGGCTTGTAGGTGGGAGATTGAGATAATATCCCCATTAAATAATCTCTTTCTCCATTGTAAGGCTCAATTCTTTTACCATCAACACCACTTGCATAAATTCCTATTTTCACAAAATCATTAACCTGTGACTCAATATTAAAAAGTGCATTGAGTCGCTTGTAACCAAATCCTTTTGTGATACCATCCTGATTCCAGAAACCCAAACCAATATTATAGTTGGTTTTTCCAGTTGATCCTCCAATTTGAATATTATGGTTTTGAATAGTAACATTCCTTATATAAAATTTCTCATGGTCGAAATTAGGAAATTCATCAGATGGATTATTCTTGAAATTATTTATTACTTCGTCTGAATAAAATCTTCCGGTAAAAGGGGCCACAACATCATTTACAAGTTCCATAAAATCCACAGACTCACGAAACCGTTCTAGCAAATTTATCCTTGATTGTGTCATCACTCTTCCGGTATATGATACATTGAGTCCTTTTTGTCCAGCACCACTTTTTGTAGTTACCAATATTACTCCATTTGCAGCCCTGGCGCCATATATAGAAGCAGAAGCTGCATCTTTCAATACCGTGATTGACTCGATAAAGGATGGATCTAATGTTGTCAGATCTCCAACAATCCCATTTATCAATATCAATGGTTGATTCTTGACAACAGAAGATATCGATGGATCTGATGAAAAAGAGTTTACACCTCTTATTTGAAAAGTAAGACCTTCATTACCTGGCGTACCTGTTGTTTGGGCTACTCTCAAACCTGCCACTTTGCCTTGTAAGGCCTGAATCGGATTTGATACAACTCTATTCTCAAAATCAGCAGCATTTACTGTTACAATGGAACCGGTTAGGTTTGCCTTTTTCTGCTCACCATATCCAATCACAACAATCTCGTCTAAGGCCGTTAAATCAGCCACCATCACCATATCAATGATAGATTGCTGGCCAACAGTAACTTCTTCAGATATAAATCCGACTGAACTAAATACTAATGTTGAACTTTCATCAGGTACCTCTACCTTATAGTTTCCTTCAACATCTGTAACAGAACCCTGTGAGGTTCCTTTTACAATTACGTTTACACCAGGGAGTCCGTCATTATCTTCTTGGCTAATAACACGTCCTGTAACCTCTCTACCTTGAACAATGGTAATCATTTCAGTTACTGAGAGCTGATTATCAACATTCATCGAGACATTAATGGTTTCATTTACTCTTTTAAATTGGAGATTGGATTTTTTTGCCAAATACCTCAATACATCCCTTAATGATGCGTCTTCTGTTGAATAATCAATTTTAACATTTTTATCAATAGAAGAATCGGAATAAGCAAAGTATAATCCAGTTTCCTTCTCTATTACCTTTAAGGCTTTTTTTATACTGCTATTTTTTAAATCAAGATCCAAGTGGATATCATCAATACTTTTTCTTTGAGCATTGATGTCTGCCGCAAAAATGACAGATAACATAAAACACTGTATGACTGTTCCGTAGAATACTAACTTCGTCATATACCAAATTTGCTCTAGTAGTTTACATTTCATAATTTTGTTAAGTTTAA
>CAYREN010000180.1:0-4079 GCA_964423255.1 uncultured Roseivirgaceae bacterium
AAGCATCAGAAATTGCCCACGACTTTGTATCATTGTTAGAACAAAAAGTTAAAAAAAACCCAGAACAATGGTTTAACTATTATTACTTTCACGGCTAATTATGGCAACGCTGGTAAAGGCAGAAAATATAACAGATTATATTCCTCAAAGATCGCCATTCGTAATGGTGGGTGACTTAATTAGCAGAGATGAATCCCAGGCAAAGTCTAACTTTTTGATATTAGAATCAAATATTTTTGTAAACGATGGTCGATTTACTGTTTCTGGGTTATTAGAAAATATCGCACAAACAGCAGCTGCTAATGTGGGATATGAGTTTATATCAAAGAATCTTCCTGTTCCTGTTGGTTTTATTGGAGCAATAAGCAAAGTAAAAGTTTATAAATTACCCTTTTCAAATACTACGATCGAAACCGCAATTGAGATTAAGCAGGAAATTTTTGATATTACTTTGATAGAAGGAATAGTAAGGCAGCATGGAGAAATTATTGTTTCGTGCCAGATGAAAATCATGGTGGATAAAACGAGTAGTAAATGAAATTTATTGAGGATAGCACACGAATAAGAGTTAGATTTTCAGAATCCGATGCCATGGGAGTGGTGTGGCATGGAAACTATCTTAAGTATTTTGAAGATGGAAGAGAATCTCTGGGCAATAAATTTAAGATGACTTATCAGGATATGTATCAAAATGGTTATGTTGTTCCGATAGTCAATGTAAGCCTGAGTTATAAGGCACCAATCCATTTTGGAGAGGAAATGGAAATAATAACTAAATTGATATTTACCAGGGCTGCCAAGGTGATACACAATTATGAAGTTTGGAATTTGACTTCCGGCAAATTAAGCTGTGAAGGGCGCACCGAACAGGTATTTTTAAATGAAGACACCAGGACATTAGAATTGTTTACACCATCTTTTTATTTGAACTGGTTAAATGGACTTTCCTGGAATAACGAGTGATTTACATTGGAGCAGAACATATTCTTTCATCCTTAGGCAATACTGCTGCAGAAAATTTCAATGCGGCCTTAGCTGGACAATCTGGCATAAAAACGACAAAAGAAAGTAAAGCTTTATCTGATAAACCCCTTGGTATTCTTGCTAATTTCAAGAATATTGAAGGATTCACAAAAGTAGAATCAATGTGCATTTCTTCTGCACTGTCATGTTTATCAGAAATAAATAGATCCACTTTTTCCGACAATTGGCTAATAATTTTAAGCACCACCAAAGGAGATATCGATCATTTAGCAAATGGAAACATTGACAAAGCAAAGCCAGGTTATTTACTTGAGAGAGTTGTAGGAAGCTTGCCTATTAAAGGAGATAGTATGGTAGTTTCTAATGCCTGTGTTTCTGGATTATTAGCGACAATTACAGCCCATGATCTCATTGCCATAGAAAAGTATCAGCACGCTCTCGTTATTGGTGTTGATGTAGTATCAAAATTCACCACCATGGGATTTGAATCATTTTATGCATTAAGCGAAAATCCATCTTCGCCATTCGATATAAATAGAACCGGACTTTCACTAGGTGAGGCAGCTTCATCATTGGTATTATCTAACTCAAAAAAAATATTTAAACAAAGCCCAATGATTTTTTCCGGAGGAACTTCCGCCAATGATGCCAACCATATTTCAGGACCTTCCAGAACTGGTGAGGGCTTGGTGAGAGCTATTAACCAGGCCATGAAAATTGCTAATGTTGATGGAAATGACATTGATTTTATATCAGCACATGGTACAGGCACCAAATTCAATGATGATATGGAGTCAATCGCATTTACGCGTTGCGGCCTAAACAAAATACCTACAAACAGCATGAAAGGATATTTCGGGCATACCCTGGGCGCAGCAGGCACATTGGAATTGTCAATGTCTATTCAATCTATGCGAAACGGACAGATGTTAAAAACTATGGGTTGTACAACTCCACAAACCAGCGAGCAGATTAATGTGCTTCTTGAAAATGAAAAGACAGCACTTAATACTGTTCTTAAAACAGCATCCGGATTTGGTGGTTGTAATGCTGCTGCAATAATTAAAGGGGACCTCTAATAATACTTATCACTCATGAAGGTACGAGCATTTATTCACTTGAGTAATCAAGATTTGATTTTAAATAACAAACCCATTTTTTCAAACTTGAAAGTGGATAAGGGAGTATTGCCTTTTAATGAAATATATAATCAATTGGGCATTTCATATCCTAAATTCCATAAAATGGATAATTTATCGAAATTGGGCTTTTTGGGAGTAGAAATATTAAAGAAAAAAATAGATTTGAATCAATATGGTTCAGATCGCATAGCACAGATATTTCAAAATAATTCTTCAAGTCTTGACACCGATCAAAAACATCAAGATGCTATTAACAATGGCAAAATGCCAAGTCCGGCGGTTTTTGTCTATACGCTACCAAATATTGTAATGGGTGAAATTGCCATAAGAAATAAACTTTATGGAGAAAATCTATTTACTTTAGTCGAAAATTTTTCTCCTGAAAATTGGATGAGTTTGGCAAGTGTTCAACTTGAACTTGGCAAAGCAGATGCTGTGATGGGGGGATGGATTAATTTACTTGGAGATAATTTTAATTTACGTTTGTATTTTTTAGATAAACATAAAAAAAACGAACTTTACGAAATTAAATAATTGGATATAAAATGAAATTAAAGGAAAATCTTAAAGCACAGCTAATTGAACAGCTCAACCTTGCGGAACTAAAAGTTGAAGATATAAAAGACGATGCTCCACTTTTTATTGATGGCCTGGGCCTGGATTCCATTGATGCTTTAGAATTAATCGTATTGCTTGATACCTATTATGGAATTAGAATTGACAACCCTGAGCATGGGAAGGAAATATTCCAATCAGTAAATACAATGGCCGCATTTATTGAAAAAAACCAATCTTAATGGAAGTATTTGTTACCGGTTTGGGAGTGGTTTCTGCTTTAGGCATTGGCGTAAAGTCCAATTTTGAATCATTAGCAGCTCAAAAAACCGGAATCAAATTAAACACCTTAATTGATGGACTTTTTGATGACATCTTTGTAGGTGAATTACAAATGTCAAATACGATGTTGGCAGAACTTGCCAATTTTTCCAATGAAATTGAAATTCCAAGAACTGCACTTTTAGGTATGATTGCCGCTAAGGAAGCGTTAGGGAATACTTCTTTAGATGATTCAGTTCGTTGTGGATTTATAAGCGGATCGACAGTTGGAGGAATGGACTTGTCGGAAAATTATTTCCGCGATTCATTTTTGGAAAACAATCACGAAAAATTCAAATGCCTTGCCACTCATGATTTGGGGACGGTAACAAAAATTATAGCAAAACATTGCGGAAATCCAGCATATGTCAATACCATTTCTACTGCTTGTTCTTCATCGGCAAATAGCATAATGCTTGGCGCAAGGATGATAAATAGTGGTTTAATCGACAGAGTAGTAGTTGGAGGAAATGATGCTTTATCAAGATTTACCATCAACGGATTTAGGTCATTGATGATTTATGATCAGGAGCTATGTAAACCTTTCGATAAAAACAGAAAAGGCCTAAATTTGGGTGAAGGCGCCGGCTACTTATTGTTAGAAAATACTGCCAGTATCAAAGAATCAAAAAATGATGTAATTGCTAAAATCATTGGGTGGAGCAATGCCAATGACGCATACCATCAAACAGGGACCTCTCCGGAAGGAGATGGTGCAATGAAAGCCATGAAGGGAGCTCTGAATATTGCAAACTTATCTTCAGACGAAATTGATTATGTCAATGCACATGGCACTGCAACACAAAACAATGACCAATCTGAAATAAATGCCATTAAAAGAATATTTGGTAATAGCCAAATAAAATTTAGCTCAACGAAAGGATTTACGGGGCACACACTTGGAGCCTCCGGAGGAATTGAAGCAGTCTTTTCAATTATGGGTCTGGTTAATCAATGCATTTTCCCCAATATAAATTGGGAGACAAAAATGGATGAAATAACAAATGAGCCTGTTATGGATTTTAATAGTGATATTAAAATCCATAATGTAATGTCAAATTCATTTGGCTTTGGCGG
>CAYREN010000180.1:4179-9066 GCA_964423255.1 uncultured Roseivirgaceae bacterium
TTATCGGTTTCTACAACTACCAAACAAAAAATTCTCTCTCCTACTTCTTTTATCCAATCCGGTCATAACTCTATTGCCGGGCAGATTGCCCTACTGTTAAAAAAGGATTGCTATAATATGACCCATGTCCAACAGGGTTTATCGTTTGAGCATGCATTGTTGGATGCTATGCTAAATATTTATGAAGGCAAACAACAGGTTTTAACTGGGGCTGTTGATGAACTCACTCCCCTACTAAAGGATATTTCCAATCGATTTCAACTACCAGATATTTTAAAAAATCAACTTTCAGAAGGGGCAAGTTATTTTTTAATGGGCCCCAATAAAACCAAAGCTTTTGCTGAGGTAAAATCTGTTTCAATTCGAAATTTCACCAACCTTTCAGATTGTATTTTGTCTTTTTTAAAAGAAAAAGAATTGAGTTTTACCGATATAAGTAAAGGGTTTATTGGGTATAACCTCAACACTAAAATCAATCCAGATTTATCTCTCGATACCCTCTGTTACACAGATTATTCAGGTAGGTATTATTCAAGTTCTGCTTTTGGTTTGCATATCGCATCTCAATATTTGCAAAATTATTCCCAATCGGGTAATCATGCTATCGTTATCAATATTACTTCCAAAAGTGAGGTAGGTTTAACACTGTTGGAACGTGTCTAAATTTCACAACAGCATTATCATTTATCTTTCCATAGTGGCAACCGGAATAGTTTACTTATATCCCAATGACAATTCACTACTATTTATTGGTATTTTAATATTGACGCTGGGTTATCTACTTTTTTTATTTACTATGTCAATGTCTATAAGAAGTAATTTCTATCTTAAAGCCATTAATCACAATAATAGCGAAAAGATTGTATTGACATTTGACGATGGACCTCATCCAAGGCATACTTTACGAATTCTTGATATTTTGGACAAATATGATGTAAAAGCAGTATTTTTTATGATTGGTAAAAACGTAAATTCATATCCCGATGTAGCTAAAGAAGTGGCCGATCGAGGACATCAAATAGGCATTCATTCGCAAAACCATAATTACTACTTTGGTATTTTAGAAAGTAAAAAACTAAAAATGGAAATCATGAAATGTGCTGAGACTATTAAAAATACCATAGGCCTAAGCACCAATTTATTTCGCCCGCCATTTGGTATCACCAATCCAATAATTGCAGGTGAAGTTAAAAAACAAAAACTAACAACAATTGGGTGGAATGTAAGATCGTTTGATACGGTAACAGAAAAAGCGGATAAAATTATTAGTAGGATAATGAAGAAAGTTGGCAAAAGTAGTATAGTACTTTTGCACGACAGGTTGGATCAAACATGTGAAGCCTTGCCTCGAATTATCGAAGAAATCCATAGCTTAGGAATGACTATTGGACAATTATCAGTTCAAAAAAGTGGGCATGAGTAGGTTAATTCTATATATTAAAATGCTGTCATTAATCGCATTAATTATTTCGATGTCATCGGTATCGGCTCAAAATATTAAGCAAGAATTTTTGCAAAGGTTCGAAATGAAAAACAAAAATATTGTTTCTATCCAAAGTGAGTTTATTCAAAAACGCACTTTATCCATCATGGATGAGGCCTTGGTTTCTTCCGGCAAATTCTACTATAAAAAACCAGGGTTGATCAAATGGGATCAAGAGTTGCCGACTCCATACTATTTTATTCTTAACGGGGAAAAAGTAATAAAATATGATGGTAAAAAGCGACAAGTAATTAATGCCAATAGCCCTCAGGTGTCATATTTTAAGGATTTTATTTTGGGAACTGTTAACGGATCTATGCTCAAAAGTGAGCAATTTACCAGTTCATTTACCAAAGAAGATAACGAAGTTATTGTCATCTTGATTCCCCAGCACAAGTCACTGAAAAAGCGAATAGAAAAAATTCAACTCATCTTTGAGTATGAAAAAATGATATTGATGGAATTGGTAATTTTGGAAAAAGATGGTGATGAAACAGCAATATTTTTTAGCAACCAGCAATTCAATACGATATCTAACAATGTTTTATTCAATTGATTATGAATGACCAGGCTTTTAATAGTTTAATTCAATTTGAACCTATCAAAAAAATTGAAGACGAATGGTATAGTTTGCCTTTTGCCATTAACAATAATAGTGAAGTTTTTGATGGTCACTTTCCCAATCAACCAATTTTACCAGGTGTTGTCATGATTGAATTGACAAAAAGAGCTGTCGAGATCTCCCTTGCTAAAAAGTTGAAATTGGATTCCGCAGGCAATTTTAAATTTTTAAAAATGATTGATCCAAATGTTATTAAAGTTGCTGCAATTAGCTTTAAAATAATTACCAAAAATGACGGTTGGAGCGTGAAGGCTCAAATAAAATATAAAGATGAAATCTGTTTTAAAGCCGATGCCTTCTACAAAAGCAAATAGCAGTTTGAACTATTGCATTATTGTACCAACTTACAATAATGAGCTTTCATTGAAAGAGGTGTTGGAGAATGTACTCAAGGTCTCTCGCGATGTGATCATCGTTAACGATGGCTCCACAGATGATACCCAAAAAATACTATCTTCTTTTTCAGATATTCATATTATCAATTATCCAATAAATAAAGGCAAGGGTCATGCCTTAAAACTGGGATTTCAACAAGCTATTGCTGAAGGCTTTGATTATGCCATAACCATCGATTCTGATGGGCAGCATCATCCCGATGATATTCCAAAGTTGGTGGCAAAGATTAATCAGGAACCTGGAAAGGTGATAATGGGTTGCAGAAATATGGAACAAGAAGGTATTCCGGGAAAAAGCAGTTTTGGTAACAAATTTTCTAATTTTTGGTTCTGGACAGAGACAGGTATTAAGCTTTCTGATACCCAAACAGGATTTCGGGCTTACCCTCTCAAACCTATAAGAGAGATACGATTTTTCACTCGTAAGTTCGAATTTGAGATTGAGGTAATTGTCAGATTGGCATGGAAAAATGTAAAGTTTGCTGAGGTTCCGATTAAAGTGGAATACCCCGAAGACCGTGTAAGTCATTTTCGACCGATTACAGATTTCGCAAGAATAAGTGTATTAAATACGGTATTAGTGATACTGGCATTACTGTTTTTTCTACCTCGATTATTAATTCAAAATTTTTCGCCAAAAAATAAATGGCATCAACTAAAACAAGAATTTTCTAAGGATTTGAGACATCCTTTTAAATTGTCTTTTGCTGTTGGTACGGGATTATTTTATGGCATTTTACCTATCTGGGGATTTCAAATGATGGCCGCTTTTGCAACAGCAAGTTTTTTTAAGCTCAATCGGGTATTGGTAGTAATTATCTCAAATATCAGCATCCCTCCCGCAGTGCCAATAATTATATTTGTGAGTTTTAAGTTTGGGGGATTATTTGTTTCAAATCAAGTTTATCTGAGAGATATCGATTCTATTAATAGATCTTCCATACATCTTCATTTTATCCAGTACTTATACGGCGCCGTGCTATTATCAATAACTATGGCATTAACTGGCTTTTTAATAACGTGGATTATTACGACAATTGCCAAATTTGCTTGGAGGTTTAGCAGGAAAAATTAGTGGTATGCAATGTCGAATCGAACCCCAGCGGTGAAGGCATTCAATTTGATCACCTATCGCAAGGCAAGGTATTTACTAGCATTAGAGGTCATTTTGGCTATTCGACTTAGTGTTGGCTAAAGTACTTTTTTGTTAGTATTGAGTATAATTTATGGTTTATATAATAATTTCCTGTCCCTAATTTCTGTTTTATCAAAATCCCATCGCTTGCTAATTTATTTAAATAATTTGCTGCTGTTATTCTTGAAACGCCTAAATCTCTTTCCATAAACTCAATTTTTGTATATGGATGTTGAAATAGATTGTTCAATAAATCTTGACTGTAAAATTTATAATTCCCTCTAATCAAATGTTTGTATTCAAGCATTAAGGCTTGGATATCTTTAATTAATAGTATGGTCTGTTTTGAAACTTGCTCAACAGCTTCAATTATATATAATAACCAGTTTTCCCAATTATCTGTCACTCTAATTTCTTGAAGCAATTTGTAGTATTGAGCTTTGTGTTCTATAATATATCGGCTTAAATATAGAATTGGTAAATCGAGCAAGCCTTTCATAACGAGATACAATACATTTATAATTCTTCCGGTTCTTCCGTTTCCGTCATAAAAAGGGTGAATACTCTCAAATTGATAATGAACAATTGCCATTTTTACAATTGGGTCAAGATCTGAGAGGCTATCATCATTAATGAATTGTTCAAGGTTAGACATCAAGTCAATTATGGAGTCATAATCTTGCGGAGGTGTGTAAATAACTTCTCCGGTAGCTATATTTTTTAAAGCAGTTCCAGGGACTTTTCTAAACCCGGCATTGTTCTTTTCAAGTTCAGATTGAATTTGGATAATATCATTATTTGTCAAGATATTCCTTTTAGAAATTAAGGAGTAACCAGTATTAAGGGCAGAGATGTAATTTTGTACTTCTTTTGCATCTAATGATTTAAGTCCTTCAAAATTTAACGCTGCTTTGTAAAGGTCATCGTGTGTTGTGATGATGTTTTCTATTTCTGAACTGTCTTTTGCCTCTTGAAGCCCCAAAGTATTTATTAATATATTTTCGTTTGGAATACTCGAAACCAACCCTTTTAATTCGGCTAATGCTCTATGCGATTCGTTTAATTTCTTTAAGACATTTTTTGTTTCAATGTCTTTGGATAAGGGTAGCTTTCCAAGCTTAAAAGCAATCATAATGATAAGATAATCTGTTTTTCTTTACAAAGGTACTTTCTTATGATAAGATAATCTAATTTTCTTTACAAAGCAATTAACCATGATAAGTTTTTGACGTTTTCTTTATGTTTGATTTAA
>CAYREN010000181.1:0-8998 GCA_964423255.1 uncultured Roseivirgaceae bacterium
ATTTTTATAAACCTGAGATAGTATAATCATCCACTTATTTATTCTGATTTTACTCGATCCCTGTTTGTCCGAATTGCAGGCATGTCGGTTTTCTATGTTTAAAATTTTCTTATTCAGAGTATGATTCATTTCCCTTCCACCGTGAGTTTATTTTCACCTTCTCCATTCAGATCTTTCAATTTTAATGAGATCTCACCCCTATTGACCACAGCATCAATAAAGTTATTATTAGAACTAATCATGATCGGGTAATCAAAACCAGATTCGTTTGACTTTATCCATGCATTTCGATGGGTATGTCCACTGATCATCAAATCGATACCTCCGTCTTTGAGCACAGGGCCAAAATGTTTGGCTAAAAATGCCATACCGTACAAGTTTTTCTCGTTTTGCATAATTGACATGTGTATAATAGCAATTTTAAAATGCACCTTTTTGTATTCCTCACTTAGCACTTCATTTTCAAGCCATTCTAATTCCTCCAATCTATATGTATCAAAATCAACTAATCCTGAATACTCTTTATTATTATCCGGCTTGTCTTCTCCCCCATATAAAATATTTACTCAATTTATCTGCTTGATCGTGAATGTCACAAAACACGGTAAAATCGAAATGATCTTCTGATAATTACAACTATACTAAATCTTTTTATGGTAAATACTATCTTTTACTTATTGGCTACAGCGTTCAAAATAATTGTCTTATATCAAATATCATTTACTAACCTTCACTTTATATAGACCATAAGAATTTTCTACCGCAGCATGAACTACCAGCGAGTTTGGCCATTCCATGTGTCCTTTCGGAGCATCCTCCCTCCATCGACAGACAAATAGGTGGTATTTACCATCCTCACCCAATAAAGCTCCCTCCCCAATAAGACCAGTTAGTATCCTCAATTCCATTTTCTATGTACCTCGGCTTCACGTTTGCCGCACCCCAGGTAACTTTGGTTAATGTCCCCATGGCTGGCATTGGCAAGAATCGATCTATAAATCTACCGCCGAAAATTAAATTATCCCACTCAGCAGGGCGTTCCCTAATTATTATTTGCGCATTTATGTCTGGCACAATAGATAATGCCAGTAAACAGATTGCTAAAAGGAGATGATGTTTCATTTTAAAAATTTAAATATTAGTTATTCAAATTTCAATTTCACCATAATGGGGAAATGGTCAGATGGGAATTTTCCATGATATGTATCTGTAAGGATCCCCCATTTCTCTGTCTTGAAATGTTTCGAAACAAACACGTGATCAATGATGCTCTTGCTTGAGGTTCTTTTTCCAAAACCATTGAATGAACCATTTACAGCAAATGGATCATTGGCTTCAAGATAGGTATCATTGAGAATATCAGAATTTAATAATTTCTTATACCAATCACTTTCATGATCACCATTGAGATCGCCCATAAAAATTACCGGATTGTCGCCTGCTATTTCGGTGATCTTCCGGAGAATAAGTTTGCTGCTTTCTTTTCTGGCTACTACCGCCTGATGGTCAAAGTGAGTATTGAATAAATAGAATTGATTGTCTGTTTCCATATCTTTGAAATATACCCACGTACACATGCGATGACAACAAGTGCCATCCCAACCCATTGATGGTTTATCAGGAGTTTCAGACAACCAGAAATCTCCATGATCTACAACCTCATACTTTTTTGTTTTATAAAAAACAGCAGTATACTCACCCTCTTTTTTCCCATCATCTCTCCCAACACCAACATAATTATATCCAGGAAGATCCTTGTCCAAATCTTCCAGCTGGTGCAGTAAACCCTCTTGAATTCCCATGATGTCAAATTCATGAAAACGAACCAGGGCCGCAACTACTGGTCCTCTTCTATCCCAATCTTGCCCGATTAAAGAATCATTTTTGTGATTTTTTTCTATGCTATAACGGATGTTGTAGGTGGCTACGGTAAATTGCTGAGCTTGTATTGAAGTGACAAAATACAGCAACAAAACGAAGATAATAATTGCTTTGTTTTTCATAATTTCTAAAATTTTTTTCTAAAGTAACTGGTCAGTCCGAATTTTTTAAATAAACATCATTATATTGATCTCCTTCAACATAAAGTAAGATATTCAAGCAGAAACACTCAACAACTTTTATTAATACTCTTGTTACATAATCGTCATCAAGCATTAACTGGAGCATTTTATCATTTAAGGTATATCATAATAAGGCTAAATCAGAACTCTATTAAAATCTTCTTTAAAGGCCATGATGCCCATATATTCTCAGTAATGTCTAATAATCACTTTGCCGATCGCTTTTATAATTTCAAATTCCGGATCGGCAAATTTTGGATCCCAGGGCGTACCCCTTGTCATTGTATTAATTTGGGATTCGATTTTTTGTGCGTTTTCAAAATCCTTTTCTATCATGGATTTACTCCACTTTTGCAATGGATCATTTGGTTTTGACTGCTCCCATTGATTTAGATATTCCGAAATTTGGTCCTTCTTATTCATTTTCTCCAATGTTACAAGATAGAGGTAGCTTGTGGAACTTAATCTCAATTTTTGTTGCTCCGTAAATGATAACACATATTGATACATTTCTTCCGCCTGTTTTACTTTCCCTTTTTTACTCAGACATTCTGCCTTAATAAAATCTTCAATTCGCTCATCAACATCATAAGGTTGTCCTGCACCAAGGTTTTCAGGCCATAATCTGGCCTGTTCAACTGATTTAATAGCTGAGCTGTATTTCTCCTTTTCGTACAACTCTATGCTCTCCATCATGCACGCCTGGCTGTAGGTTGCTCTCCCATAACGCGCTCCTTCACTTGGAAGAATTGTCGTTTTAGCCAAAGCCTCCTTGCAGGCTGAATATTGCTTATCAGCCATCAAACATTTTGCATACACATATTTTAATACATCATTTGATAGGAATTTGGTTATGGATTCTTTGGCAATATCTAACGCGCGGTCAACCTGACTATTTACCAGATAATATTCTATAAGACTTTCAGAAGTACGCCAATCTTCGATACCAAGTTCTCTTGCTTTTATCAAATCCGTTTCGCTATCGTATCCTGTCTTACCTTTAAAAAGTGATGCTTTTGCAAGATAGAAATAAGGATAGTCAGGTGAATCCCCACATAGGAAAATAAGTTCTTTGGCCTCTTCCTCATTGCCTAAACTCCAATTTAATAATGCCAGATAATATTTCGGACGCCAACTATCTGTCTGGCCTGCAGCCCAATTTAGTACAGCCACATTTTCCATTCGAAATGGAAAAACAAAATCCAAAGATGAGCGAACCGCCTTTTCTAAATAACTCTCTGACGAACTTTTATCATTAATTCCATCGTATAAATACGCCAATTTGAAATACACTATTGCATGTGGTTTTGATAATTCAAGAAGTGTAATCGCCTCCTCCATACAGCCTATATCTTCATACCAATGCGCCATTTCGATCAATGTCTCATGAGGCATCTCGTTGCGGATCAAACCTATAAATTCATCTTTTAAATTTTCATCCCCATTCAAAAGCATCTTTTCAAAGTTTGAAAAATGATTGAGAACCGCTACGGAGGCCATTTTATTTTGAAAACCGGTTGCCAACTCATCGTCATTTCCTTTTCGACTTATGACAGCCATAAGTTTATTTGCCTCCAAATCAGTATTGTTTGAATGAATCACCTTCATCGAATATTGACTGGCAGCCAATAAATCTCCCTTTAAAAGGGAAAGCTTTGCCATCTCAATATATGCAGCATTACGATATGAAGGTTGTAAGGACGACATTGAAAAACCATCTTCTGCATCAAGCAATTTTTTAAGTTTTTTATTGATAATCCCATAAATAAAATTGGCTTCAGCATTGTAGGTATTTATCGATAATGATTTTCGCGCATGAGCCAACGCATTTTTAATATCTGCTTTTCTGTAATAAAGCATCGCCAATTGATTCATCGCCGGGCTATAATTTGGATCACTTTCCAGGCACTTTTCAAAACTGGTCAATGCCAGGGCATATTTGTTTTGGTAAATCCACTGCTGCCCATCGAGAAATAATCCATAGGTAGAATTCCAGTCAAAATCCATGGGAGTTTCCATTGGGCGATTAAGGTTCTTCTCCTTGGGAGACTCAACGTAAACAAGTTTATTATCTCCCAGTACAATCCTTAATGGTACATCAGAAGGTTTTATATTGATATTCGTTGTCCATGTTTCGAGTACATCGAGATCAATCTTTATCTTTTCAATTAATTGCTCTCCCTGATATATGCTTATTTCATCAATAATTTTCTGTAGCGGACAAAAATAAATCATCTGTCCATCATGCGATTTTTCTATATTAATAACTCCAAATGAATTGGCTTTTTTTACTCCCTTTGTATTAAGAATTGGGAACCAGTATTCTTTAAATACATCTGTAGCATACGCTTCAAAGCCAAAATGTTTGAAGGGGGTTTTAGTGCTGCCTGAGCCTGGCTGGTTAAACAACCTACCGGATTGTAATTCTACATATTGCCCATCCGCATCTGTCAATAGATCTTCCCAAATTTCCCCAGATCTGGAATGGGCCCATTGAAACACTTTCATGCCGAGTTTTTCACCATAAAGTGAATAATGCCCTGATCCAAATTCTAAATCATGCCAATACCCAGCATAATGATCGCTAATACCACCAAGCACATGATTTGATTTGCTTCCGCCAAAATTATTGTTTTTATACAAGGATAAATCCCTTCCGTCTTTATCAATCGGCCAGGTATGCGCACTACCATCATGACCAATCCAATTGGTGCCAGGGAAACAAAATTCCAAATCTCCATCAACTTGATAAGCTGCATTCATCCACTGATAATAGGGTTGTACCAACGGTGTTGGGTTGTGCCATGTAGTGGCGGTGGTGAAATATGCTTTATCCTTTTGAAGGTTTACTTCCGTTTCCCAGCGAGTTCTTGTAAAATTATCCGTGGCACTTATATAACAGCTTACACTTCCATCCTCTTTCGTTTTGATTGCATAGTCCACAGGTGTTGCACTTGTCGGTGCATGCCCAATAACACCAAAATTTAATTCAATACCCCCGGAAGTCCATGCACCTCGCATGGCAATATCCCGAAACTTAACGACTGAATTGTAATAAATAAATTCAAGACCAGTTGACTTCTCGATGGCTCCCCATATTTTCCCTCCAATCTCAGGAAATATGGAAACTTCGATGTATTCATTTTCTAAAACAACAACTTTCCACTCTTTATTAACTCCTTCTTTAGCAAAACCATCAAACCGAAAATACGGATAGTAATAGCTGTCTGGTTTAGGAATTCGATTTGGATCTGAAAATGGATACGTTTTTAGAACTTTTACTGTCTCTCTAATGGTAGCGTTGTTTTGTGCATGAACAACTACTGTAAGAAAACTAAAAGTCAGAAGTAGTGGTAATATTATTCTATTTTTCATTGTAGCAGTAAATTTATTTCTCCGAGATAATTAAAAATTTAACTCCTTTAGCATCAACAGGAATAGCATCATCAATCCGCTGGAATCCTTTTTCCTGATAGTTATCAATGTTAGGAATCTGTATTTCCACATTATTTTTTCTCAATCCGAGAGCTTCCCATTCAATGTCCAAATTTACGCTAACCGGTTCACTCAACCAACTTCCCAGAACAATCAAAACTTTATCGTCTTTTATGTATGCAGTGGCTTTTACCTTATCAATATTAGTTTTCACTGGTACACTATCATCCCAATATCCAATCATTTTAGAATTTATTATATCAAACTCTTTCCAGAATTTCCACATTCCCCAATCTCCGCGTGGCGCCATAGCATAGACCATCCCCCGACGCCCTTTATTAGCGCTACGGTGTAACAACAATTCATTAACAACCCCAAATGGAGCACCACTCACTTCTGACAACCAGAAATCTGTAGGCATAAGGTCGAAATTGAAACCTTCTCCATACCAGGTTCTATCAATATAGGGATATATTTCAAGATACTGATTTGCCGGGCCACGAGTAAACGCATTATTGGAGTGCACATCAATAAGACATTCTCCAGGTTTTACCTCTTCCATAATTTTTCTCATTCGTTTTAATATGCGTCTGTCATATGAAAAATCATCAAGATAAAGTCCGTCAATATCGATTTCTTTTAATAGCCAAGCCAGGCCTTCCAAATAGTAGTTATACCACCTGGATTCACCTGAGTTGAGGATAGCGGCATCAGCTTTACCATCGCCAATATGCGTGTACCATTGATATCTATAATGATCGACTAAATGCTCCTGCAACCATTGATAACCACCTCCGGGCCCATCGGCAAGCACTTCGAACCCTAAACTCCGCAAAGCCCAAATCTCTGTCAAATAATTACTTAATTCCCTTACCGTATAATATATTTTAACTTTCCAGTTTTTTTCATGCCATTTTTCCACTAATCCCTTAAGGGTATCATTGGCAATAAATGGATAGTTAATAAATGGATTATATTCATTGGCATGGTGAACATTCATCACATTGCCTCCACTTATGACAACCTCTTCCCCGGGATGGGGATTATGTTCATATCTGTAATTAAACTGATCGTTGGGATTGTATTCTTTAACCGGGGTAATGATAAAAGCAAACTCGTAATTTATCTCATCACCAGGAGCCATATCCCTATAGCCGCTATAAGCCGTTGCTGTAACCACTCCATCCTCCGTATCAATTCTAAATCCACCATTTACACCATTATACCATGATTTAGGATGGTCCGGTTGATAAAGATTTAATAAAGGTCCATGATATGAGCCACCACGCAATTCGCAATGGATACCTCCTTTTGTATTTCCAAGCCAGAAACTGTCCTCTTCACGCCTCCACCTTGACTTATGAAAATCGGGCGTAAAACCACCCATTCTACCCATTCCAATCATATATGTAGCCATTTCCTTTTTATAGGGAATTTCTAATCGAATGTCCTGAAGATGAATTTGTTTCTTAGCATAAACTTTACAGCGATAACTCATTCTTCCATCAAATTCAATTTCGCCATTACATGTCAGTCTTATTTCGTCATTCTCTGAAACAGCCTCCCAGGCTACAATTCCATTTTCCTTTTTGGTGTATGAAAACGTATTTGGTTTTAGTTGAAGTGTTATGTTATTAGATTCAAGGGTGAATTTTATTGGGGTAGCAAGTACTTCATTTTCCCATGCGTTCACTTCAACAGGAAAACCATATTCATTAAGCACTACATCACGCCCAAGAAAAGATATAGTTTTATCTTTTACTTTTATAGCACTATATGGTCTTACCGGCTCATCATCAATACCAATGGTTGAGTTTAGCCATCGCAATCTTGAATGTCTCCACAGTTCACCATCTCCTCTGTCCTCCAAAATATTATCTTCGATTTCAAGATCAATTTCAATCTGCTTTTCAGCTTGATCGTTAGCTGATACGGTAAAAACTCCTTTATAATTTCCCGGGCTTAAATCAATTGGAATATCAATCCCAACCCACATCGGTTGAACTTTCCCTTTATTGACATTTACCCGAAGTGTGAATGGTTTCCCATCAACATCGACCCCATATGTATTAAAGCAGGTGATGGAAGATGATGGTATTTTTTCCCCTTTGTTGTTTGATAAATCCGAAAACTCAACTTTTAAATTTTCCAAACGGGTTTTAACGGCAAAAACACCTAATTGTAGCACATAATATTCATTTCTTTGTGCCACACCCTTAAATTCATTTGACGGCTTGTTTTGAAGCCATAAGTATGGAAGAGCATCCAACATTTTTATGGGCCTTGTTCGATCTTCCGGAAACACTAAAAAAGGAGTATCATTTTTTTTCAAATAAATTTCCACTTCAGAATTTGTAGCTATAACTTTCATGGGAAAGAAAGAATGAAACTCAGTCCTGGCCTGAATTTCTTTTACTTTGCATTTGTATATTTTAACGAATCCAGTATCAGCTACATTCAAGCTATTATTTAGCACCCACTCATTTTCTGGTTTATCCTCCTTTCTCAAATAAGGCCCTGCACGGTATTTCTTGTAAACAGGAGAATAAGGCAAATAATAGAAAAAATATGTCCCGGCTTTATCAATTGGGCCAAAAGCAATTTTGCACCGCTCATTGTTAATTTCATATCGAAAAATATTTGATACGGTATCTCCGGATGAGGCTTCGACAATTATAAATCGTCTATCTTCAGGGTCGTGATCATGTCGGCGCCATAACAGGTCCAACGCAACTACATCTGCCATTTTTGAAATTTCCAGCACAGCACGATGGTTGCCAAATGGTTCGGGCCATGAACCTACAGGAACACTATAATTATACTGAGCCAAGACCTGGAGATTAATTGTTAGGATTACACCAAATAAAATCAATAAATTTCTTTTCATGTTTATTTTAATTATGTGCCTTTAATTAGAATATGCGAATTACATTTGCTATGTATTCACTTAATTATTTTTCAATAATTTGTAAAAAATCCAACCAATATACATCTCCGGATTCGGTCTCTATACTAAGCCATAACCTTTCGTCATCATTTGATAATTCTGGAACTACAACAGAAATTGAACTCCGTTTTAAATTAACTTTTGCCTCGGTCTTTCTATCTTGGACATGCCATGACCAACCTTCAATAATATTCTGGATTTTCTCCGGCAATTTAATTTCCAATTCCTGACTCGATGATACTTTATAATCTTTACATTCTACTGAAACAGGAACACTACCAACATCGGGCACAATCCTGTATTTGAGCGCTTGTGCTATTTCACCCATTATATAATATTTATCCCTGCTCCACCTGGTTTCAACTTTATCTCCAGGCAATCCATTTTCTTTAATGGATTCAATTTTCAGGTTTATATCTTCCAATCCGATCAGGCTTGGGTCAAATCCAAATTCATCAAAATGCCTTGCCGGAATAATCTCCCAGCCAAAGGTTTCTTTTTTCATGGCGATTTGGCCCTTTCCGGACATTGATTCCGAATTGTAATATCTGCC
>CAYREN010000182.1:0-8995 GCA_964423255.1 uncultured Roseivirgaceae bacterium
CGGAAAGATAACAAATTATCATTATATATCATAGTATATTGCCGTTTAGTTAATAGCAAGCATCTCAATGTGTAATGGATTTTTAATTTAACTTGAATATCCACCGTCTTAGATGGTGGTCATGTTCTTTTGGCAATGCCTGTATTTGTTGACATAAATTGAATGATGAATATCGATTAACGAATAATGATTTATGATATAACATGAATACTTTGAAAGTCTAAAATCGTTAATAATTGGTGTTCGATATTCAATAAGCAGAGAACTCTCAAAAGCCCCCTATGGGGGCAAACCAAATCAACCTTCTAAGAAGGTTGATTATTTACTGCTGTTTGGACGTACAATTGTCGAATAGTGTATTGCTGTTTTATTGGCTTTTACCACCAAATGTATTCAAGTCATCTGCTAATTGCATATCGGCTATGCCACAGGTAAAAATAGGTGGGAATAGTAAAATTATGATCTTGCACATTAATTTTGCGATTTGGTGGAGGGGAACAAATATTATTATCGCCCACTACATTTTTAATTGAAGCATAAAAAGCCTTATTTACGCATGAATATTTATTAAACTTTGACGGCAATAAAAGGGAACAATTAAAAATTAATGCAATGAAACCGGCATGACCAGAGCAAATTAAAGACACACAAGGGTATGATTATAGGCCCCGGGAAATAGCGACCTTTAAAATTATAGGCACATGAAAAAACAGATATTTTTAGTCATCATATATATTGCCTTATGTTTTTCATGCATCAGAACTCACCAGGCTAAATTTTTATCAGAAGATTTTTCCAGTTTCCCGGAAGGGCGATTGCTCGAATTTGCTACAAGCGATTTTACCTGGAAGGGTGACAACGGCAGTGCGGAAATCACGCAGAAAAAATCGAAGTTCAGTCCTCAGTCTCTTCGGTTCAACGGTGGCCAAAATAGATCTGTTACCATAGCGCCTGGCAAGGATATCGGCAACCATGAAATACTTACGTTTTGGGCAGAACGCTGGACCAGGAGAAATCCTTTTGAATTCAGGATTTTGGGTTATTCCAATGATGAATGGAAGGAGCTATATAATGGTGATGATGAAATTAAAACAGGAAATTTCCCATCATTTGTGGAAGTGCCGCTAAATGGAACATCTTATTTAAAATACAAATTCACCTGTTCAACTCCGGAAAATACTGGAATGTTCATAGACGAGTTCAAAATTTTAAATAATGCTCCATTAACGTTTGACTCAATTTCTGTTCGGCGTGTAGCGGTACCTTTACTCAAAAGAAATGAAAATACGCCCGTGTTTTTGGTGCAGGTTCACACCTCTGGAGTTGTAGGCTCATTGAAATTGAATGAACTCAATGTAGATTTCTCCGGAACAACAAATATAAAAGACCTCGAAAATGTGAGTTTATTTTACACCGGTAGTAACCCGGGATTTAAAAATGAGGTATTCGTTTCTGAAAACGATGACGTTGTCGAAATCATGAAGCTGGCTGGGAACCAATCCCTGAAACACGGAACCAACTATTTCTGGATTTGTGCTAAAGTTAGTGAGCATGCCGACCTGGGAAATATCGTAGTTATCAGTTGCGATTGGATAAAAATTGGAGGGAAGGAGATAAAGCCTAAAATTTCTAACCCAAATGGTGTAAACAGAATGGGGATTGCACTTCGAAAACACAAGGATGACGATGTGGATACTTACCGGATTCCAGGGCTGGCAACAACCAATGATGGGACATTGATTGCAGTGTATGATATTCGCAGAAATAATGGCACTGATCTTCAGGAAGATATAGATATTGGTATGAATCGCAGCACGGATGGGGGTAAAATATGGGAGCCCATGAAAGTAATCATGGATATGGAAGAATGGGGAGGGTTGCCAGATGAACAGAATGGAATTGGAGATCCGGCAATATTGGTTGATCGCCAGACAAATACAATTTGGGTAGCGGCCATATGGGCTCATGGCCATCCCGGAAAAAGAAATTGGGGGGCTTCCAGGCAAGGATTGGCTCCGCAAGAAACCAGTCAGTTTATGCTTGTGAAGTCAGAGGATGATGGATTGACCTGGTCGAAAGAAATCAATATTACAAAACAGATTAAGGATAAAAAATGGCATTTGCTGCTTCAAGGGCCAGGCAAAGGAATTACACTCAAAGATGGAACATTGGTATTTCCGGCACAATTCAAAGATGAAAATGAATTGCCCTATTCTACAATTATATGGAGCAAAGATCATGGGAAAACATGGCATATTGGTGTTGGTGCTAATGAAAACACCACGGAGGCTCAGGTTATAGAGCGAAATGATGGGATGTTAATGCTTAATATGAGAGACAACCGGAACCGAAAAGATCAGTCGGAAACAAATGGGCGGTCAGTATATGTCAGTGGAGATTTGGGGAAATCATGGAAAAAACACAGCACCTCCAGAACAAATATATTACAGGAGCCAACTTGTCAGGCAAGTATTATTAAAGAGGATTTTATGGTGAATGGAAAAATGAGATCATTGGTCTTGTTCTCAAATCCGAATACAAAAAAGGGTCGTCACCATATGTCCGTTAAAGTAAGCTTTGATGATGGAAATACCTGGGATTTGGATAATACTTTACTATTGGATGAGGGCGCAGGAAGAGGATATTCTTGTATGACAAAAGTTGATGATAATACCGTGGGCATTCTTTATGAAGGAAGTCAGGCAGACATGACATTTCAATTATTATCCATAGCGGATATTGTTGGTAATTGACTAAATAACAAACAGTCTTTCTTAAATATATAAGAAATCAATTCGTAAGCGCACATAATTTCATTATCCAAATATGAGGGAGATAAAACATTCATTCTATTATAATTAATCTTTGAAATAATATTTATATAGAATTAATTCTTATTATGCATGTAGAATTATTTGCCGTGATTATCATTATTGAAATTGACATAAAGATTTACCATACTTTGCTTAATCGTTAAAAAATTAATAAAACTATGTCCCTAACTCTACAGGCATTGCTTGCTTTTCTTCCAATAATAGTAGCAGCTATCCTTCTCGTAAAATACCGTTGGCCGGCTCGACGTACCATGCCGCTAGTCTATATTTTGACCCTGATGATTGCGGTATTCTTATGGGGTATGCCATGGGTTGATGCCATCGCATCCACCATACAAGGATTATTCATAACATTCGATATTTTATATATAATATTTGGAGCAATACTATTACTCAATGTGTTGAAATATTCTGGTGGCATCACAGCAATTCGTGATGGTTTCTCCGGCATCAGTCAAGATCGTCGAGTGCAGGTAGTAATTATCGTTTGGCTTTTTGGCGCCTTTATCGAAGGTGCCGCAGGATTTGGTACTCCAGCAGCAATTACTGCACCGTTGCTGCTTGTATTGGGTTTCCCGGCTATGGCAGCCGTGATGTTGGGTATGATGGTTCAAAGCACACCTGTCACATTCGGAGCAGTCGGTACACCGATACTTGTTGGAGTAAAGGGAGGGTTGGAAAATCCCGAAATTACAAGTTCTCTTGCTCAAAGCGGCATTGAATTTCAGGACTACCTTCAAATAATTACAGTTAATGTGGCCATCATTCATACCTTGGTAGGCACGTTTATTCCGTTGTTTATGTGTGCTATGATGACACGGTTTTTTGGAGCAAATAAATCGTGGAAAGAAGGGCTATCTATATTTCCTTTTGCTCTATTTGGTGGGTTGTCCTTTACGATACCCTATCTGCTAACAGGAATATTTTTAGGGCCGGAATTTCCAACGTTATTAGGTTCATTGATTGGATTGGCCATTGTCACTACTGCTGCACGTAAAGGATTTTTATTACCTAAAATTAACTGGGATTTTCCACCAAAAAAACAATGGCCTTCTTTTTGGATGGGAGGCATCGATATGAACAACCATGCTTTGAAACACGGGAAAGATATTTCTATTTTCAAGGCATGGTTGCCATATTTGCTAGTGGCTATTTTTTTGGTCATATCACGATTACCTCAATTACCCGTAAAAGCATTTTTAAGTGGTATTAAAATTGGGTGGCAAGATATTTTAGGTACAGATATAAATGCAAGCAGCGCACCTTTTTATCTGCCTGGAAGTATATTGGTTTTAGTTGTACTGATTACCTATTTCCTACATAAAATGGAAATGCCTGATTTAAAACGCGCTTTAGGTGATTCAGGAAAGATGATAGTTGGAGCAGGATTTGTTTTGGTATTCACCATTCCAATGGTACGTGTTTACATTAATTCAGGCAGTAACCTTTCTGGACTATCCAGTATGCCACTGGCAATGGCTGAATGGGTGGCGGGAAGTGTGGGCAACATCTGGCCATTATTTGCGCCTACTATTGGTGCATTAGGAGCATTTATTGCTGGTAGCAACACGGTAAGCAATTTGATGTTCAGCTTGTTTCAATATGGAGTGGCAGAGAAATTGGCGATATCGGGGGCTTTGATTGTTAGCTTACAGGCTGTCGGTGCTGCCGCGGGCAATATGATAGCTATACATAATATCGTAGCTGCCTCAGCTACAGTAGGGCTTCTTGGGCAGGAAGGTAATATTTTGAGAAGAACAATTATACCTACTATATTTTATGTATTGTTTGCTGGAATTTTGGGGCTAATTGCCACTGAGTTGTTGGAAGTATCTGACCCGTTAATGTCAAAATAGTAAATCTAAAACCGTTCTAATATAAAATTAATGTGTATTGGTATAATATGATAATGATGGAATGTGATAATGAGATAATAAAACAGAGATGCGCAACAAAAGAAAATTTCAGTGAAAATATGGAGAAATAAAGATAAAAAGACTTCTAATGGAGTGAATTGCAAAATCCGAATCCTGTTGGGTCTGTAGTGCTATAATGTCAAAAGTAAAAATTATTGTAGTAATATAACATTCACTCATTTCAATTAAAATAACAGTGTAATCTTGATTATAATTTTATAAAACAAATAGCAAATGGAATCATATAAAAAAGAACTTAACCCAATTCCAAGGATATTAATGGGCCCCGGACCAAGCGATACTCACCCACGAGTGCTAAAAGCCATGGCAACGCCTTTGATAGGTCATCTCGACCCACAGTTTTTAGAAGTAATGGATGATATCAAGGTGATGACTCAGTTGACATTTCAGACGCAAAATCAATTGACATTCGTTGTATCAGCACCGGGTAGTGCAGGTATGGAAACCTGCCTGGTAAATTTGCTGGAGCCGGGCGATGAGGCTTTAATTTGTGTCAATGGCGTTTTTGGCAATCGCATGTCAGACATCGTAGAGCGATGTGGTGCCAAGTTAAACCGTATTGATGCTCCCTGGGGAGAACCTATTGATCCCGAAATGGTAAGAGAGGCCTTGAAAACATGTAATCCAAAAATTGTTGCCATCGTCCATGCCGAAACGTCAACAGGTGTTTTACAACCACTGGAAGAAATTAGCAAAATCACCCATGATGCAGGAGCTTTATTTGTTGTAGATGCGGTGACTTCATATTGTGGGACTAAGTTAAAAGTTGATGAGTGGGGTATTGATGCTATTTATTCCGGGTCACAAAAATGCCTGAGTGCACCTCCCGGTCTATCACCAATATCATTTAGTGACCGGGCCGTAGCGGCATTAGATAATCGCAAAACAAAAGTTCAGAGCTGGTTTTTAGATCTGACAATGGTTAAAAACTATTGGGCTGGCGCAAAAAGGGCCTACCACCATACCGGACCTGTATCTGCAATGTTTGCTCTGCGAGAATCACTCAGACTGGTTTTGGAAGAAGGTCTTGAAGCTCGATTTGAACGCCACAAAAAAAACCACCAATTATTAAAAGTTGGCCTTGAGGAAATAGGGTTTGAATTTCTTGTAAAAGAAGGATTTCGTTTGCCCATGCTAAATGCAGTAAAACTTCCTGCTGGGTTAGACGATGCTTCAGTTCGCTCGCAATTATTAAATGAATATAATATAGAAGTAGGTGGTGGATTAGGAGACTTTGCCGGCAAGATTTGGCGCGTGGGATTGATGGGAAATAGCTCATCTGCCAATCATGTTAATGTGTTGTTAGGGGCGCTGAAAGAAATTTTATAATGGCACTAGATAAACAAGCATTTATTCAAGCTTTGCAAAAAGAATTAGGCGGCGATGTGTTGTCTGATGAATATAGCTTGGGGATTTATTCAACCGATGCCAGTGTTTATCAGATTCGCCCTCTTGCTGTAGTAGCCCCGAAAAACGATGAGGATGTTATTGCAGCTATAAAAATTGCAAGAGACAATAAGGTAAAAATTCTCCCACGTGGTGCGGGCACTAGTTTGGCAGGTCAGACAGTTGGTGAGTCTATGGTCATGGATTTTTCAAAATATATGAACCAAATCCTCGAAATCAACGAAAAAGATAGTTGGGTTCGAGTTCAACCGGGTTTAGTACTCGATGTGTTGAATAGCAAGCTCAACAAATACAAACTACATTTTGCTCCCGATCCTGCTACATCGAGTCGTGCCAACATTGGTGGTATGGTTGGCAATAACTCCTCCGGTACTAAGAGCATATTATATGGAAAAACAGTCGATCATGTGCTCGAAGCTAATATTGTACTTGCTGATGGTACTAGGTTAAAACTTAACAATATATCTAAGGAAGAAATTAATATTAAGATATCCAAGGACGATCGTGAAGGTCTGATTTATAAGAATTTTAAAAACATCATTGAGCAAAATAGGAAAGAAATAGAAAAGCGCTTCCCTAAAGTGATGCGCAGGGTAGGTGGTTATAATCTCGATGAGTTTATTAATATGGATCAATGGAATCTTAGTAAACTGATAACAGGAAGTGAAGGAACATTGGCTACTACCTTGGATGTCAAACTTAATTTGGAGCCATTACCGGCACACAAGTCAGTGTGCGTGGTGCATTTTACTGATTTGTTGGATGCTATCAGGGCAGTAGAACCAATGCTGGCGTTTAACCCAGCTGCTGTGGAGATTTTGGATAAAACGGTGATTGATCTTAGTAGAGAAAACCTTACGACAAAGCAAAGTTGCCATTTTATAGATGGCAATCCCGAAGCCATTTTGATCGTGGAGTTTTATGGAGACGGCAAAGAAGGTGTTTTGGCTCGCCCCACTCAGATGGTTGAAAAACTGAAGGAATTGAGGACAGGTTACGCTTTCCCAATTTTTCCGGAAGGAAATGATTATGATGATGTTTGGACGATACGAAAAAAAGGCCTTGGTCTTATGTTAGGAATCAAAGGCGATAAAAAACCACTTCCTTTCATAGAAGATGCCGGCATTCCCAAAGCATCATTACCCGAATATATTGATCGGGTGCTTAAGATTTGCCATAAGCATAATACGGAAGCGGCCATGTATGCTCATGCAAGTGTGGGGGTGATCCATGTACGACCCATTCTGGACTTAAGACAACAAATTGATATAGAAAGGTTCAGGAAAATTGCTGACGAAACTTTTGATCTTGTAATGGAATACGGGGGTTCCTGGAGTGGTGAACATGGGGATGGCCTTGTTCGAAGTGAATACAATGAGAAGTTTTTTGGTACGCAGTTATACAATGCATTTATTGAGATTAAAATGCTATTTGATCCTTATAATCTTATGAATCCGGGAAAAATAGTTGAAGCTCCAAGTATAACTCAAAACTTACGATATGGTGCTGACTATTCTGATGCTGAGGTGCAAACACAATATCGATACAATATGGACGAAACCTTTAAAGACTCAGTACACATGTGTACCGGAGTTGGTGAGTGTCGCAAGATATTAGGAGGAACAATGTGCCCGAGCTTTAAAGCCACAAGGGATGAGGAACATTCCACAAGGGGTCGTGCCAATGCCATGCGATTGGCGATGTCCAGACAACTGGATAAAGACGGCTTGGCCAGCGAACGACTTCATGAAGTATTGGACCTTTGCCTGTCGTGCAAGGCCTGTAAGTCGGAATGCCCCAGTAATGTGGATATGGCAAAACTCAAAAGCGAGGTGAGCCAAATGTACTATGATAAAAATGGTACCAAACTTAGAGATCGCCTCATCAGGGATTCATCTAAAATGGCTGCCATGCTTAGTGGCAAAATGGCCGGAATAACTAACTCCATACAATCGACAAGACTATTCAGATTTGCCATGGAAAAGGCAGTTGGTTTTGACAGAAGGAAAAAACTACCGGAGTATGCAAATGAAACCTTCGGTCAGTGGTTTGCAAAAAACGCAACGGTAGCAGAAGAGGGATCAAAAAAAGTAGCTTTGTTTGCAGATACTTATCTGAATTACCATGAGCCTCATGTAGGAGTAGCGGCTTATAGTCTTTTGAAATCGTGCGGATATGATGTGCTTTTGGCAGAAGTAGGATGTTGTCAACGTCCCAAAATATCTCATGGGTTTCTTAAGGAAGCAAAACAAGAAGGGAAAAAGACAACCCTGGGTTTGGATCAATATCTTTCCAAAGACATTCCAGTATTGGTGTGCGAACCAAGTTGTGCATCTGCCCTGAATGACGATATGCCTGATTTGATTGAAGATGAGGCACTTGCGGCCAAGTTAAAATCAGGAGTATTTATAATCGACCAGTTTTTATATAAAGAAACAGAATCAGGGAGATTGAAAGTCAAGTTTATTTCTAACGAAAGCGAAGTTATGGTGCATGGTCATTGTCATCAAAAGGCACTTTATGGAACAAAATCCATGAATAGTATTCTAAACAAAGTCGAGCGTCTCAAAAGTAGTGAGGTCAATTCTGGATGCTGTGGTATGGCCGGTTCTTTCGGATATGAAAAAGAGCATTATGATATATCTGAAAAAATCGGTGCTGAGATCTTATTTCCTGCTGTTGATAAATTGGATGAGGCTGCAAGTGTTGTTGCTAGTGGGTTTAGCTGTCGTCATCAGATTGAGCATCATACCAATAAAAAACCCAAGCATTGGGTGGAGGTGATAAAGGTGGAATAACCAAATATCAATATTTATT
>CAYREN010000183.1:0-8979 GCA_964423255.1 uncultured Roseivirgaceae bacterium
CCAATGGAGGAGATGCTCCAAATGTGGTCCCTGAATATGCCAAAGTATGGTATTTTGTAAGAGACACTACCAGGGTTAACGTAAAGAAATTTTATGATAGAATATTGAAAATTGCTGAAGGTGCTGCCATGGGCACAGCAACAACATATAAAACAACACTCATTACCGGTGTTCACGAATATAATTTGAATGAACCATTGATCCTTGCTGTAGATAAAAATCTCAAAATAGTAGGTCCTCCGGAATTTACTGAGGAAGAACAAAAATGGGCGAAGGAATTACAAAGAAATACAGAAAAGGAAGAACTGGGATTTCTCACAGATATTAAAAAAATACCATCAAATTGGAAAAATAAGTTACCCAATGGTGGATCTACGGATGTGGCAGAGGTAAGCTTCATCACCCCGACAGTAGGATTTCGTATTGCTACTGCGCCCTACGATGTACCGTGGCACAGCTGGGCAACTTCAGCAAGCCATGGAACTTTTGCCGCTTATAAGGGTGCAGTTGTAGCTACCAAGGTGCTTACCCTCACAGCAATTGATCTTTTCACAAATGAATCTCTAAGAGCTGAGGCCATGAAATATTTTTTGGAAAGCACTAAAGGTAAACCATACATTTCGCCCATACCAATAGAACAAAAAGTGATGCTGCCGCAATGAATTGGAGGTGAAAGTAACAATTCCGGATAATCACTTTTGCATAATCTGGAACCCATAGTGAATTTGGTTCATAGTACTCTTGTATTTGAAATCGGCAGAAAAACTAAAACGTCAAAACAAATTTCTGGAGTTGAAAATGCTTTTATCCTTGCGGATGATATTGAATTTGGATATAAAAATAAAATTCCGCTTTGGTTGTTAGGATTCCTTTATTGAGTCCACTCACAATATATATATATATTGTAATGTGCTAAAACTGCGCCAGCATCAAGTCGCCACTCAATTGCAGGAGGGCAAGCTCGGCGGTTTTGGCTGAGTATTTTGCCTGATTAAAATTCAACTGAGCATTCAATAGATTTAGCTGTGCCTGTCGAAATTCGATAGATGTAATTTGCCCAAGCTTTTGTTGCTCCAAAGTCCGCTCAAAATTTCGTTGATTTGTCTGAAGGTTTTTCTTTTCGGCCTGCAATACAAACAATGAATTTTGATAAAAACCCCAGGCGTTATTTACATTTCTCCGCAATACCTGTTTGGTTTGTTTTATACTAACCTGCTGATTTAGCACAGCAATTTTGGAATTTTGAATTCTGACCATGGTGCTTCCGCCATCAAAAATATTCCATGATAAATTTGCGTTAAACGTCGGTCCTATCGATGTAGATTGACTAAAGAACGCCGTTGGATCATTGATACGGTTATTATAGTTGTAGGTAGCTCTAAGGCCAATGTTTGGGATAAGCACTGACTTACTAATGTTGACATCATATTCTGCTGTTTTCAATAATCCTTGATTTTGAAGAACCAGTACATTATTATTTAAGGCGTGATCCATTAGTTCTTCGAGATACAATCCCTCCATATAACTTATTGTAGTGTCAACTTCAAAGATCACATTTACATCCCTACCCAACAGCACATTTAGATCTCGCTTAACATTTTCCAGCTCCTGCCTCAGATTTAAAAACGTGATACTGTCATTGTTAAAATCAACTTCTGCATTGAGCACATCAAGCTGGGTATTTTGACCATATTCATACCCATACTTCATCCTCAGCATTCTTGTGTTGGATATTTCGATAGTTTCTATTTGGCTGTTGACATTTTGGGTAAGACGCGCCACTTCATAATAGACGACAAACAAGTTCAATATCGAATTTTCAACCACTTGCCTGGATTGCAATTCTGTAAGATTGAAATTTTCTTTTAAACTCTTAAAATTATACCTTCTTCCAAGCCCATTAAATACTGTATAATTCAACGCAACGGAGCCATTGTAGGAATATGTCTGAGCCCCTCTTACTGCCTGTTCAGTACCATTCTGATATTTTGCGGTCGTATTATTTACATTATAATTTGCCCCACCGGTAGCGGATACTGAAGGCAGATAGCCGCTGTTATAAATACTCGCACTATTTTCTGCACTTTCTACATTACCCTCAGCGATCCTGATGTCATAATTATTTTCGAGAGCAATATCTACTGCAACCTGTTTTGATAATAAAGAATCTTGCCCAGAAACTTTGAAGGCAAAAAACAATGGAATTAAAAATAGATATTTATATAAATTCATTTTGCTCAACTTTTTGTTCGATTATCGCACTCTCCACTTCTTCTTTCGAGGGCTTGGTTCCGCTAATAAGCCATTTGAAATTGACCTTTATATTATTTCCCAGGGAAAGCATTAAAGGCAGCATCACTAAAGTTAAAATGGTAGCAAAGCCAATACCATAAGCTATAGATACAGCCATTGGAATAAGGAATTGAGCCTGCATGCTTTTTTCAAATATCAATGGAGACAATCCTGCTATGGTAGTAAGAGAAGTTAGAAATATTGCCCTGAATCTCGATTTCCCCGCCTCAAATAATGCATCGTTAAATTTCAAACCCTCTCTAAGAAAACCATTAAATTTTTCGATAAGCACCAAACCATCATTTACCACAATGCCCACAAGTGCTATAATTCCCAGGTAGGATAAAATATTAATTTGTAATCCATGAATCCAGTGCCCCCAGGCCACACCAATCAAACTGAATGGGATCATTAAAATCAACATTAATGGTTGGCTAAAAGACCTGAAAGTGAATGTGATGATCACATAAATCATAAAAATTATAATGGGCAACACTAATTTTACTGAACTCGATGCTTTATCTGCTGTCCGACTTTGACCTTCAAAAGAAGCGCTTACTGAAGGGTATTCTGCTTGAATCACACCCATTAGCTCCTTCTTGATATTACCCATTATCTCTGTGGCACTATTGCTTGGATCTTTTAAATCTGCATCGACCCTGATTTCACGCCGACCATCGAGATGATTGATAGATATTTCTCCTCTGGCTATTTCATATGAGGCTATCTCACTCAAAGGGACTCGCTGTCCGGAAGGGCTCACTATTCTCATATTGTCCAGGTTACTAATCGAGCTTCTTGCTTCCCTGTCGTATCGTACCCAAACCCTTATTTCATCTCTTCTCCGCTGAAATCTTTGCACTTGCAAACCAAAAAAACCACTCCTCACCTGTCTGATCACGTCACCAAGTCTAAACCCAAGAGGATAGGCACTTTCTTTTAATTTGATGTCAATTTCTTTAATACCGGCGGGATCATTATCAGCCACATCTTTCAATAATGAGTTGGAAGACAAAGCAGATTTCAGAATATCCCTGGCACCTTTTAGTTCACCAATATCATTTCCAATTAGAGAAACCGAAACAGGTCTTCCTCCAAAATGTCCTCCTGATCCAAATTCAACACTCTCAATACCGTGCAACACACCAACTTTCTCATCCAAAGCTGTAGAAATCAAATAAGAAGGTAATTCTCTTTCTTCCCCAGGGAGAAGATTAATACTTAGTGAAGCATTCGATGTGCCGGGTCCTATTCTTTTGATGATATTTTGAATTACTTGTTTTCCGTCTGATCGTCTCTCCGAAAAATCGTCATTAACCAACCATGCTTTTTCTTCTATCCTGGAGATAAGCGAATCAGTAAAATTTTCGTTGGTTCCCTGTGGCATTTTTAATATAACTGATACCCTGTCGCTGGCTATTGATGGGAAAAATGTAAACCTGATAATACCTCCACTCATGGAACCTAGCGTTACTGCAAGGATGGCAATAGGTATGGCAAACCCAAGAAACTTATTCTTTAAAAAAAACTTGAGATAAGGCCCGTAAAGCGTGTCTCTCATCCAGGAAATAAATTTGTCGGCGTATCGATTAAAGAAATATGTCTTTTGATTTTTAGTAAGCGCTTTCGAATGTGCTACATGTGAGGGAAGTATAATCAATGCTTCCACGAGGGAGATACTCAAGGTAAGTAACACGATAATTGAAACTTCAGGAAACATCTCTCCTATTCTTCCATCAAGGAAAAAGAAGGTAGAAAAAGCTACTATAGTGGTAATAACTGCTGAGGTTATCGGGACAATAACTTCCATTGTTCCATCGAGAGCCGCCTGCACAGGATTTTTTCCTTTCTCATAATGGAAATAAATATTCTCTGCAATCACAATCCCATCATCCACCAGTATTCCGATGACGATGATCATGCCAAACAAGGACAACACGTTGATGGTAACACCCATCATATCGGCAAAAATAAACATCCCAAAAAATGAAATAGGAATACCAAATGCAACCCAAAAAGCAAGTCTTGGCTTAAGAAATAGTGCTAAAAAAAACAGCACCAATAATATTCCCTGTGCCCCATTTTTCATGAGTAATTTGGTCCTTTCCACAATGGTGATAGAAGAATCTCTGGTTACATCAATTCGTACGTTAGAATGTGTCTCATTAAAAGTTTCTATGTAATCTTTTGTTAAATCGGCAACGGAAATCAAATCTTCTGAATTTGTTGTGCTCACACTTATAGTTACTGATGTTCTGCCATTGAAATAAGATCTGTTTGGATTTTCTGACCACTTATCCCTGACCGTAGCCACATCAATTAATCTTACCTTATTTCCAGATTCATCGGATTTTACAATCAAGTGATCCAATTCTACACCATAGTATGCTCGATTGCTGACACGTATTAAAAATTCTTCAGTTGTTGTCTTGATCTTTCCTCCGGTAACCAAAATGTTAGTCCCCGAAATGGCATTGGCTATTTCGTTAAATGTGAGATCATAAGCTCTCAATTTATTTTCGTCAACCGCAATTTCAATTTCCTCTGCTGGATATCCACTAACTTCAACCTGTGATATTCCTTCAATTGCGCGCAAATCAGTTTCAACATTCCGCGCCATTTGCTTCAGTGACAATAGAGGGATATTTTCACCATGCAGTGCCATCGAAACTGCTTCTGTCCTAAATATCGATTTGGAAATAACTGGAGGTTCCATACCTACTGGATAAGAAGGCACTTTATCAACAGCATTTTTTAAGTCTTGCATGACAACATCCACATCATAACCTTTAAGCACCTCTACCATGATTTGGGCAGAATTTTCTGACGAAGTAGACGTAAATCGATCAATGCCGATCAGCCCTCTTATGTTGTCTTCTATTTTCAATACTATTCCTTCTTCCATCTCTTGAGGTGACGCTCCTGGATAGGCTACACTAATGGATATAAACCGCGATTCGCTTAATGGGAAAAAAGAAGAATTGAGCGTGGATATCCCTGCAAAACCAAGGACCACAAAAGCCAATATGATTACATTTCCTGCTACTGGATATTTTATAAAGTACTCTATAATTTTTCTCATATCAAATTATGGTTTATTTATAATAATACTTCGTGAAATAATATTGAAGGGAAATTATTTTGTACACTAAATAATTGAGTTTATAATATATGAATAGGTCGTCCATCTATTCCTTAGTGTAAATATTAACTTCCATGCCTGAATACGCTCCAGGAACATTTCTAGAAATCATTTTCTGACCATTTTCCAGCCCTTTAACTATTACAGTTTTTTCGTTGAAAAATACCGGATCTACTTGCACAAGTTGCAAAGTATTATCTTTAACAATAAATATTTTAGACTCATCCACTAATAAATTTCTTGGTATTTCTATGGCGTTTTCAATTGGATGACCATTCATAATGGCTTCGAGATACATCCCCTCTTTCAGTTCTTCTCCTCGCAACTCTACAAATACTTTTACAGTCTGGGTTGACCGATCAACCTTACCATTGATTCTTATTATCTTTCCTTTCCATTGTTTACTGTAATTTTCAGCATCTCTAACGATAACCTTCTTACCAACGGCAATTGAAGACAGGATAGTTTTATTTACCGAAACTACCATTTCAAATACTGATGGATCAATAAATTCACCCAGTTTTTGACCCGGTCTTACCAATGATCCTGGAGTAACCAAAGCATCTACAAGAATCCCATTGTATCGCGCTTTGAGATTGTATTTACTTAAGATAATTTCCATATTTTTTGTATTATAATATGTAGTAAAAATATTTCTCCCCGTAATAAAAAATTTCTCCTTATCAGAACTTGGTTTGGGCAACGCCGATATGGGTTTATCCATATCAAATTTTCTAATATATGAGTCCCATTTTTTATAGGCTTCAGGATAATCGAGACGAAGATCCGGTAAAATGGAGGTGATAAGATTTTGAAGATTGCTTTTTTGGGCCTGGAGATTTGCATAAAAATCATCATTGCGAATGCTAACTATAGTCTCTCCTTTTCGATAATGCACTCCCGGCTTAAACTCTTTTTTGGATTGCTCCATTACACCTTGAACTTCTGAAAATATTTCAATCCTATTCTTTGCCACCAGTCTTCCACTCTCAAGAACTGTAACTTGAACTCTTGAATTATTAACGTCCTCAATAAAAACCGCAGGTGCTATCTTTTCCTTTTTTGGTCTTTGTCTTTTTTCAGTATTCGCCAACTCCTTCATTACATATACTGAAAAACCTATCAACAGTATTCCAATGAAAATAGTGATATATTTCCTCATAATTCTATTTAGTTTCTATTGCAACCAATTCGTCTGACTTGATATTATTCATCATTTTTTTCAATACCTTGATGGTGAGCATTTGCTCTTCTTTTGATATTCCTTTCTGCATCTCTTCAATCATTTCTCCCACAATGGGCATTGTCTGCTGAAGAATATTCTCTCCGTATCTGGTGATATAAATATGATTTTTTCTATTGTCGGTTTTTGATGGGATTCGCGCTACCAAGTTTTTATTCTCCATCGTTGTTATTAGTCTTGTCAAGGAGGTTTTATCCCTATTTGTGAGAAATGCAAGATCGTGCTGCGATGTTCCATTCTTTCCATTCAGAATCTTCAAAAGCAACCATTGTACTTTTGTGAGACCGATACCTTTTTCAGTAAATCTATCCATGATAAAGTAATCGATTATCTTCATCGACTTCCCTATCCATGGCAGCATGGTTTCTTCGATATTAATCATAAGGTTAACTTCCTGCTTATTTTAGATTTGCAATACTAACAAAACAATATCAACTAATTGCATATGCAACTAAATTAAGCTTGATATTTACACGGATGTACATTTTAGGTTATGAAAGGTGAAATTATACAACAGCCTGGAAAAATTGGAATTTAGAAACTGTTAGATATTATTGCATTGGCACAAAATATGAGTAAAAATCAATGACATAAAATAACTACCAAGTAGGTAGTTGGCATTAAATTATAATAATATAATTATTATATCATTCTTTGACAATACAAAAAAGCCAATCGGGATTTGGGAGTAATAAGAAAACAAGCATTACAATCTTCAGTATTAATTTATGTGGGAACTATCATTGGATTTATTTCCACAGGATTAATTACTCCAAATATATTGAGTGGAAGTGAAATCGGAACGCTCAAGTTATTACTTTCCTATTCCGCATTATTTATGAGTCTCGGAATCCTTGGATTTGGCACCATTACCATCCGCTTCCTTCCTCATTTTATTAATAAAAAAGAAAAACATTTCAATGGGTTTTTAGGGCTTTCCATTATTGTAGGCACAATTGGTTTTATTATCTCTTTAGCAGTTATCATGGGAATAAAACCAACAATTATTCAAAACAACCTGGAAAAATCCCCCCAATTTGCGCATTACTTTTTCCTAATTATTCCATTGACAATTTTTCAGATATATTATTCACTTTTTGACGCCTACAATAACGCACTCTATCGAGCTTCGTATGGTGTTTTCTTAAGGGATTTTGTGCAACGAATATTAGTTTTGATCGGGCTGGTATTTTTACTATTTAATTTTTTCGATTTTAATCAATATGTATATTATTATGTCATTTCGATATGCCTTCCAACCCTTCTTATTCTCATTCACCTTATCAGGCACAAGGAGTTAGACATAAAAATAAATATTAATTTTCTTAAAAAACCACTCTTACAATCCATGGCCAGTGTAGGAATATTTGGTTTGCTCAATAGCTTTAGCAACATCGCAGTATTACAAATAGACACCATAATGATAAATAAATTTATGGACTCCTCGGCTGTTGGAATATATGCTATTACATTTTATTTTGGAACTCTCGTACTCATCCCTTCCAAAGCACTTAATAAAATCGCGCCAACACTTATTGCCAAAGCTTTTAAAGAGGGCGATTTGGAAACTGTCAAAGACATTTATTATAAAAGCACCTCAAATTTGTTTCTCATTGGTGTATTACTACTTCTTGGACTTTTAGTCAATTTAGAAAATGTATTTAATATCATTCCAAAATCTTATGAAGAAGGCAAATTCGTAATTGTGTTTATTGGATTAGCCAATCTTGTTAAAATGGCTGCCGGTAATAATGATTCAATTATTACCTATTCAAAATATTACAAAATGACTACAGTATTTTTAGTTGCTCTTGTATTATTAATCATCATATTCAATTACATTTTTATACCTTCCTATGGAATGACCGGTGCGGCAGTAGCCTCATTTACTGCCATTTTTATTTTTAATCTTATAAAGTTCTTATTTATAAAAATAAAGTTTGGATATAACCCTTATAACTTCCAGTACATAATTGCTTTAGCATATGCCACAATAGTTTATTTTATTATTCTTACACTCCCCAATTTAAATAATTATATTTTAGAAATTTTAATGGACAGCCTTGTCGCAACTATATTATTTTACGCATTGATTAGATACCTCCCCATAGCAAAGGAGTTAAATTCGTCATTCAATCAAATATCCAGTATGGCCATTAATATTTTTAATTCAAAAAGTAAATGACGGTTGTATAAAATTAAATAATTGTCATACCTTTGTACCTCGAAAAATTTAAGACGAGTAATATTGTCCCATGGTGTAACTGGCAACACGTCTGGTTTTGGTCCAGAAGAGTCTAGG
>CAYREN010000184.1:0-5726 GCA_964423255.1 uncultured Roseivirgaceae bacterium
TTTATAAACCTGATTGGGATAAATTTAATCTCTGGGATCTGAAAATGAAAAATGATGAGCCGATCTATAGAGCTTACTCTATGGCCAATCATCCGGCAGAAGGAAACATTGTAATGTTGGATATCAGGGTTGCAACTCCTCCCTGGGATAGAGCAGCAGGCAAATGGATGGATGTAAATCCGGGAATATGTTCTTCTTTTGTATTTAGCAGAAAATTGGGAGATAAAGTTTCCATCTCCGGGCCATATGGAGAGTTTTTCATTAATCCAACAGACAAAGAAATGATATACATTGGTGGGGGAGCAGGTATGGCACCTTTACGATCTCACATATTTCATTTGTTCCATACGGAAAAAACCAAAAGAAAAGTATCTTACTGGTATGGAGGAAGATCAAAAAGAGAGTTGTTTTATTTAAATCATTTTGATAAAATAGAAAAAGAATTTCCAAACTTCAGTTTTAATATTGGTCTTTCTGAGCCTATGGAGGAAGACAATTGGAAGGTCAAGAAATCCCTTAACGATAAAGAAGGAGATGGCTATGTTGGTTTTATTCACCAGGTGTTGTTGGATAATTATTTGAGTAACCATCCCGAACCTGAAGAAATAGAATACTATCTATGTGGACCTCCTTTGATGAATTCAGCTGTCACCAAAATGCTGGATGATATGGGAGTGCCTCCTGAGAATATAAGATTTGATGATTTTGGAGGTTAAAAGACTTCAAAACTGAAGGGGAGAAAAATTTGATTTTCTCCCTTTTTTTATTCAAACTTGAGAACAAAGATCACACAATATGGATTTAAAAATTTTTTTCTCTCCGATTGAAGCTTCCATTTATGAGGACATCAATGATCCGACATCTTTTTTTAAAAGCATAAATATTTTTGCAGATAAGCAGCCTGGCTTTAAAGGAGCCAATATTGCCCTCTTAGGATTACTGGAGGATGGAGGATCAGAATCCAATAAGGGAGCCTCAAAAGGCGCCGATGAAATTAGAAAAAAGCTTTACAGATTAAAAAAAGGTTTCGGACAATATAAAATTGTAGACCTGGGAAATCTTAGAAAAGGAATTGATGTGTCAGAATCTCAACTTAGATTAAAGGAGGTTTGCTCAACATTAATTGAAAATGATGTATTGCCGATAATTATTGGAGGGACTCATGACCATACGTATGGACAGTTTATGGCTTATGAAAATCTTGACAAACTAGTCTCACTACTCAATGTTGATGCGTTTTTGGATATTGAGGATGACGGAAATGAGGTCAATAGCAAAAACCATCTTCATAAAATATTGCTTTACGAACCAAATTTTCTTTTTTCCTTAAATCAATTGGCCTATCAGTCATACCTAATTGATAATGATACGCTGGCAGTATTGGAAAAATTGTATTTTGATGCCTATCGTTTGGGGCATTTAAGACAGCATTTGCCTGACATGGAACCAATAATTAGAGATGCGGATTTGATGAGTTTTGATATCACTTCAATAAAATCATCAGACGCACCTGGAAATAAAAATGCCCAACCGTTTGGACTTACCGGGGAAGAGGCATGTCAGATATGTTGGTATGCCGGACTCAATGAGAAAATGAGTTCAGTGGGGTTTTATGAATATAATCCGGAGTTGGATGACAAGCACCAAAAGACTGCTGCAGTCACGGCAACAATGATATGGTATTTTATCGAAGGTTTTTATAACAGAAAAGACGAACATAATTTTAGAGGCAATGACTATCTGAAATTTGTAGTTTCAATGCCTGCTGAACCTGGAAATTTGGTATTTTATAAAAGTAAGTTGAGTGAGAAGTGGTGGTTGGAAGTCCCCTTTCCACAAGGAAGATTTATGTATGAGAGAAACCTGATTATCCCTTGTAGTTATTCTGATTATCAATTGGCAGGGAGTGGGGAAATTCCCGAAAGATGGATAACTACCCAAGCAAAATTGATTTGATCTGATGCTTCATTAGTTTCACAGGAAAATTATTATTTCTCTGGACTAATGAATAATATAAAAAATGAAAATCAACTTTTGATCATGAAAAAATATCTTATAGGAGTTCCGTTCTTAGTGCTAATTTTTATTTTTTCAAGTTCAAAAATCTATCCTCAGTCTAATTTAAGTTATTTTTTATCAGAAGAAGTCACTTATGATGAATCTATCCCAACTCCAGCATCAGTAGTAGGACATAAAATAGGAGACTGGCATATCTCTCACGATAAACTGATTAATTATTTTTTAAAACTCGGTGAAAGTTCTGACAAAGTGCAGGTTGAGCAGTTTGGTCAAACTTATGAAAATCGTCCATTGCTAAATGTGATAATAACTTCAAAGAAGAATCACGAAAAGCTAGAACAAATACGAACTGAACATTTAAAGCTCTCCGACCCCAAATTATCCCCAAACCTTGAAATTGCAAATATGCCTGTAATCATTAGGTTAGGGTATAGTATTCACGGCAATGAAGCGAGTGGGTCAAACGCCTCTTTACTAGTCGCTTATCATCTTGCTGCAGCACAAGGTCGGGAAATTGATGAAATTTTAAAAAATTGTATAATTCTTATAGACCCTAGCCTTAACCCGGATGGACTGCAACGATTTTCTACCTGGGTAAATGAGCACAAATCAAAAAATTTGAATCCCGATCCAAACAGCAGGGAATTTAGTGAAGCATGGCCAGGAGGCAGAACCAATCATTACTGGTTTGATCTGAATAGGGATTGGCTTCTGGCCCAGCACCCTGAATCAATCGGAAGGTTGAAACTGTATCATAATTGGAAACCAAATGTGCAAACGGATCATCATGAAATGGGAAGTGATGCTACCTTTTTCTTTCAACCTGGAGTCCCTTCGAGAAAACACCCGTTGATTCCTGAGAAAAACGTAACCCTGACAGAAAGTATCGCAATATTTCATGCTAAGGCATTGAATAAATACAAAAGACTATACTACTCTAAAGAATCTTTTGATGATTTTTACTTTGGAAAAGGATCAACCTATCCGGATATTCATGGTAGCATAGGCATTCTGTTTGAGCAGGCTTCTGTCAGAGGTCATTTACGAGAAACTCAAAATGGAACGCTAACTTTCCCATTCGCCATTAAAAATCATTTTATTGTCTCTTTGTCAACGATAGAGGCCGCAAATAATCTAAAAGATGATTTGCTAAATTATCAACGCGATTTCTATATAAACTCTGCTAATGATAAAATTGATAAAAATCGAGCCATTATAATTGGGACGAAGCATGATCCTGCAAGGACTATATTACTTGGGCAGGTTCTACTAAAGCATCAAATTGAAATATACAAGCCAACTAAAGACATTAAATTAGGAGATAATTTTTTTAATGCAGCTAATAGTATTGTTATTCCATTGGACCAGAAACAAAACAAATTGATTAAGGCAATTTTTGAGAGAAGAACCACATTTCAGGATAGTTTGTTTTATGATATTTCGGCATGGAATTTTGATCTGGCATATAATGCAGAAGTAGTATGGATAGAAAATAAAAACTCAATAAAAATCCAGGGTGAGCAGATCAACGGTATTGATTTGCCCAAAGGTGAAATAATTGGAAATGGCACTTATGCATATGCGATGGACTGGGATCAGTATTTTGCTCCGGGGTTGGTTTATGGATTGCTAGATAATGAGATTATTGTAAAAGTAGCCAGCGAGCCATTTACCTCTAAGAGTGGTAAGCAGTTTGAACGTGGATCAATTTTGATTCCGATAGGAATCCAGGAAAAAAGCCAGGATGAATTATCCGAATTATTGAAAAAATATACATCAGCCTATCATCTTAAAGTATATGCTCTGGAATCTGGACTTTCATCATTCGGAATTGATATAGGGAGCATTAATTTTAAAGTTGTTAGAAAACCAAGTATTGCTTTAATTATTGGTAATGGTGTTAACAGTTACTCTGCAGGAGAAGTTTGGCACCTTTTAGATCAAAGGTATGATATGCCCGTTTCTTTGATTTCAAATGAGACACTTGACAAGATAACCCTTGGTCGTTACAATACTTTGGTTTTATCGGGAGGATCATATAGTAATTTGAATGCGAACATCCAGAAAAAAATTAAACAATGGGTGCAAAATGGAGGGACACTCATTGCCTGGAATGATGCATTAAGATTTGTTGCTAAATTGCAAATAGCCGACGTTAAAATAAAAAAGGCTGTAAAAGACACAACACTTAATATTTCATATGCTGATCAATCGAAAGCAAAAGGTGCTCAGGTAATTGGGGGAGCTATATTTAACATGGAAATTGACAATACTCATCCATTGGCTTATGGGTATGATCAAAAGACTTTGCCTGTATTTAAAAAAGGGACATTGATTCTGGAGCCTGCTAAAAAAAGTATTGCTAACCCATTCAAATATGTAAAAGATCCATTGTTGAGTGGGTATGTTTCAAAAGAAAACCTTAAAAATATTAGTGGTTCACCCGCAGTTAGTATTTCAACATTTGGAAAAGGTAAAATAATTGCATTTACAGATAACCATAATTTTAGGGCATTTTGGTATGGCACCAATAGACTATTTATAAATAGCCTCCTTTTTGGTGATAAGATATCTACTAAATGAGTTTCTATTTATTATTTGCCGTATATTTTTGTGATAAAGTAAAAACAAAAAGTACCATTTTCATTAATTACATTCCTCATGTATTACCATTCAATCATTGAAACCATAGGAAATACACCCCTGGTCAGGTTAAATGAAATATCCAGGGATATTCCAGGGACGATTCTGGCAAAAGTTGAATATTTTAATCCTGGAAATTCAATGAAAGATCGTATAGCCATCAAAATTATTGAAGATGCGGAGAAGGAAGGGTTACTGAAACCTGGTGGGACCCTAATTGAAGGAACATCTGGAAATACAGGAATGGGTCTTGCTTTGGTGGCAATCGCCAAAGGATACAAATGTATTTTTACGCTGGCAGATAAACAGTCAAGAGAGAAGATAGATGTACTCAGGGCCATGGGAGCAGAGGTGATTGTATGCCCAACCAATGTTTCTCCTGATGACCCAAAATCGTATTATTCTATTGCGAAAAAACTAAATGATGAAATTCCCAATTCATTTTATGTAAATCAGTATGACAATATCTCTAACACCATGGCGCATTATGAAACTACCGGCCCGGAAATTTGGACTGATACAGATAATAGAATTACTCATTATGTTGCTGGTGTGGGTACGGGAGGCTCAATTTGCGGAGTTTCCAAATATCTAAAAGAAAGAAATAGTGACATTAAAGTTATCGGCATTGATAGTTATGGTTCTGTTTTTAAGAAGTACAAAGAGACTGGAGAATTTGATGAAAATGAAATATATCCATATCTCACAGAAGGAATTGGAGAAGACATTCTGCCCAAAAATGTAAACTTTGATTTGATCGATAACTTCGTTAAAGTAACTGACAAGGATGCAGCCATTATGGCCAGAAAGCTTGCAAAAAAGGAAGGGCTATTTGTTGGTTGGTCCAGTGGTTCGGTTGTTTTTGGAGCTTTGGAATTTGCTAAGGAACATTTGAAGCCCGATGATGTCATGGTGATAATATTACCGGATCATGGTACCCGTTATCTTGGAAAAATATATAATGACGTCTGGATGAATGATCATGGTTTCACTGAAAAGACTCAATTATCGACGGCAAAAGAGATTATTTCTAAAAAGAATAATGATCGTTTAGTAGTGATTAA
>CAYREN010000184.1:5826-8947 GCA_964423255.1 uncultured Roseivirgaceae bacterium
ATCAACCATGATAACAAAGCCCTTTTAGTTCGAGATAACAAAAATGAAGTTCATATCATTACCCAGCATGATATTTTAATGGCCATGACAAATGATTGGAAATGAATGTGGGTTATTGATTTAAAATTGGTGAAGATGACTTGAGAGAATCTATGCTATAGAAGTGCTGTTCCTCCCTTTTTCAATTTAAATGTTGGTTCGTATTCACTCGTTTGGCCACTGGCATCTGTTAGTATCAACTTGTAAAATACCTTCCCAAGGTCGGGTAAATAATCAATATACCTTTTATCATCATCAGTTATTTTTTTAACAGTTTCCCATGTGACGGATTTAGCATTCAAACTACCTTTTCGCAATTCGACGGATTTGATTGATCTTGTCGAGTTAATCACCCAGTTAAGCTCCAATATATCACCGTTTTTCATGGCTATGAATTTAACCATTTCCTCATTTCCAAGATTGCTTTTATTTCGGTATCGTTGAGCATCTGCATTAGTAAATACAGAAAGAAATGCCAATGTTGCTACTATTACCAATCCCCTCATTTTACAATTCATTTTGTTTGAATATGCTTTTGTATAAATCAAATATAGGAAGTGTTACTTTGAGGGATCTATTTCAATGAGTGGTTTGATGTTAAGAATATTTTAATAATGGATTGATTATCTAATTATTTAACAAACCTTTAGCTTCCTTACACCAAAAATAGGCTGTATTAAACTCTTAATAATTTACTGACTATTGTACAAAAAGTGTTTTTTGTGTAATCGTTTTTCTCATATCAAACCATTAAGTGTTTGAAATTAATGGCGTAAAAGGATGGTAGGAGGGTGAGACAAGCAAATATTGACTAATCCTCCATGACGATTGTTATTAAATTAAAACTAAAGGATTAAATGTGCAGGCACTAAATTTTGCTATTTGTAAAATGCTATAACTGGGATTGCGTTGCAATATTGTCTTATGCCGAGGATGTAGATTGTATGGTGAAATACGTTAATAAAATAGGTTGATTAATTAATAAAGGTTCCTATAAGTAAAATCCCAAATTTGATTACCTTTGCCCTCGTTTAAAAATGTGGACAAAACTTGCACATATAGTTCTTAAGAATCGCTTAGCCTTAATTATCATTTTGGGGATAATTACGGTGTTTATGGCGTATAAAGCAAAAGATGTTCACTTCACCTATAGTATTTTTACGCCTGTGCCGGCAGAGGATCCCGACATGGTTTTCTTCACAAAATTCAAGAAAGATTTTGGCGAAGATGCCAATATTGTAGCCATTGGGATTAACGATTCATCACTTTATAAAGTAGAAAATTTTCGTCGCTATAAATACTTAAGTGATGAGCTGATAAAAATAAATGGCGTAAAACAAGTTATATCAATACCATTATTCAAAACCCTGGTAAAGGATACAAAAAATAAACGATTTACCCTAGAACCAATTTTCAATGAAATCCCAGATCGGCAAGATCAGCTAGACAGTTTGCTGAATTTTGCAAATGATCAGAAATTTTTTAGTGATCAAATAATAAATCAGGAAAGTGGGGCTACATTTATTCTACTTTCCATTGATACCCATGTATTAAATACAAAAGAACGTGATATTGTTGTGAAAGATGTTGAGCACGTCGCAAAGTCTTTTGAAGCGAACACGGGAATTACACTGCATTATGTCGGTTTACCATATATCCGAACAGAAGTCAACGGTAGTGTAAAAGTAGAGCTACAGATGTTTCTTGTGCTTTCGCTTGTAGTTACTGCGCTTATATTATTGTTTTTTTTCAGGTCTTGGGACGCCGTTGTATTTCCATTGATCATCATCATTGTAATTGTAATCTGGTCAATGGGCACACTTGGTATCTTTGGATATCAAATCACAATACTTACCGGGTTGTTGCCACCAGTTATTGTAGTTATCGGAATCCCCAATAGTATCTATCTTCTGAACAGGTATCACCAGCAAATAAACGTCCATGGCAATAAAGCCAGGGCACTAAGTCACGTGATCAGGAAGATAGGTTTGGTGGCATTTATCACAAACTTTACCACTGCAGTGGGGTTTATGGTCTTAACCTTAACGGGGATTAAAGATTTGCAAGAATTTGGTATAGTAGCCAGCATCAATATCATGGCTACCTTTCTGGTCAGCATTATTCTTATTCCCGCTGTTTTCAGCTATTTGCCAACTCCACATGGCAAGCAGTTAAAGCACCTGAAATTTAAAGCCTTGGATGTGGTATTGACGGCTTTAGATTTGCTGGTTCATCGTCACAGATATCGGGTTTTTGCTTTTACGGGTGCGCTTATTGCTGTGGCAATATATGGTGCTTTAAAATTGCAAGCTGTATCATATATCGTTGATGATGTCCCAGAAAACAGCCAGGTAAAGTTGGACCTCAAATTTTTTGAAGAAAACTTTAGTGGTATTATGCCACTGGAAATTGTGGTGGATTCCGGTAAGAAAAAGGGAGTATTACGTCAATCATTTTTAGCCAAAGTGAATGAGCTAGAGGAATTTTTAGCTAAACAAAAAAACATTTCAAAACCGGTATCAATAGTAAGTATGCTTAAAGCCTCTCGGCAAGCATTTTACAATGGAAATCCTGAATATTATAGTTTACCTACTCGTTCCGACAGGAATTTTATTTTACGTTATTTTTCTGGAGATAAAACCCAAAGTTCATTGCTGAGGACATTTGTTGATGACGACCAGCAAGTAATGCGAATTTCACTCAAAGTCGCAGACATTGGCTCCATAAAGCTTGACTCTCTTTTGACCAATGTTGTAAACAAAAAAATAGATCAGGTTTTTAAAGATACCAACATACAAGCTAAAGCAACAGGGACAACTTTATTATTCGTAAAGGGGAATGAATTTTTAGTTCGAAACCTCAGAAGAAGTCTAATCCTTGCTTTTATAATAATTGCTATAATAATGGGGATACTATTCAAAAGTCCTAAGATGATTATTATCTCTTTAGTTCCAAATTTGATTCCGCTTATAATTATCGCAGGAATGATGGGGTATTTTGAAGTTGCCTTGCGTCCCAGTACGGTCTTGATATTTAGCGTTGTCTTTGGCATATCCATTGACGATTCCATTCACTTTTTGGC
>CAYREN010000185.1:0-7657 GCA_964423255.1 uncultured Roseivirgaceae bacterium
ATTAATTATGCAATTAAAACCCACGGTGCTATGTATCATAAACTTGGATTTTGAGTAATCTAATAGAATTTATTCCAATTTACTATTTGAAAATAATATCACGAGTTATGATTACATATCCCATAATATCCTATTTATTAAAATTGCGTTATTAGATATAAAGATTCCTTTATGTTTGTTCTGGGATTTCTAAGAATTTATAATTGATTTAATATGATTCAACTAGTTATTGCCTCAGATTCCAAAGAGATGCTTGAAGAAATTGCTGAATATTTATTAACAAATCACCTTGTGATATCTGTTGATTTTCATTTTGACATCAAGCGGATTGAGTTCGAAAATGGAAAGTTGAATAATTATATTATTCATTTTATTACTGGTAAAACTAAGTCTTTGTTATTCAGCGAAATTGATTTGAAAATAAGGGACAGATACAAAGATAAAATTCCTGAAATATTCTCTCATCCCATTGTCGAAATGGATTGGGAATTGGCAAATAAGTTAAAATCTGAAACAGAAAAGATATAGTTATTCTTTGTTTTTTTTATTGTGTTGTTTAAAAGTCATTTCAACTCTAATATAAAATATACGGATACCAAATATTATTACTACCCAGAAAACTGAATTGCAATGTAATTCCCTTTTGGAGTGTAGAGTACAATAAGACTCCAATGAAGCAAATCTATACTATCCCGGTATTCAACATATTTTATGTTTCATGGATGCCGCCATAACGCTTACATTAATTCAATTATTAACTTAACAAGCCGTTATTAAGAAAGACTGTATTATAATTGACTTAATTTTTAATAATTTCACACTCTTGTGAAAGCCACATAATTTTAAAACTAAAATATCATGAGTTACTATTTTGAAAAAACGTTAACAAATTTAAGTTTCGAGGAAGCTATAGAAAAAGTCACTGCAGGTTTGAAGGAAGAAGGCTTTGGGGTATTAACAGAAATTGATATAAAAGCCACTCTGAAAAAAAAGCTGGATGTTGACTTTTACAACTACCAGATTCTTGGTGCGTGCAACCCTCCCTCAGCCCACAAAGCCTTGAAAGCTGAAAATAAAATAGGACTAATGCTACCCTGCAATGTAATTGTTCAAGAAAGAAATCCGGGAACCATTGAAGTTTCTGCAATAGACCCAGCAGAATCTATGAAAGCAGTAGAAAATGATGAACTTGGTGAAATAGCAGAGGAGATTAGAAACAAACTGAAAAGCGTAATAGCAGGGTTGTAGTGAATATTTAATTAACATGCTTAGTAAACCGGAGAAGCAATTAATTTTCTACTCTTCGGTTTTTTTATTTTAATCCTATCGACAATAAAATTAAATCTGCCAGTTCCGGTAGGCAGGAATATTTCTGATAAAAACCTAATAAATAACCCACTATGAAAAGAAGATCCTTTCTGAAAAAAAGCGTGGCCTCAGGAGCCATACTTTCAGTAAACGCTTGCTCCCGGCCAGAAAATGCTAGAAATAATCAAGAAATCCTTGACAATGATTTTCTATTGAATGAGATCAACATTGCCAGCCTCGGCAAATTATATGACAAAGGAACATACACAATTGAAAATGTTGTTAAGATGTATCTTAATCGCATTGATACCATTGACAAACATGGACCTTCATTAAATGCTGTTATCGAAATAAATCCCGATGCCCTGGATATTGCAAAGGTTTTGGATAAAGAAAGAAAAGAAGGAAAAACCAGAGGCCCATTACATGGTATTCCCATCATGCTTAAAGACAATATTAATACAGCTGGAAAAATGATGACTACAGCGGGTTCTCTGGCTTTGGAAGGAAACTATGCACCACAAAATTCCTGGGTTGCGCAGAAGCTGGTGGATGCCGGTGCCATTATCATTGCTAAAACCAACCTTAGCGAATGGGCAAATTTCAGAGGGTCTCGTTCGAGTAGTGGCTGGAGTGGTCGCGGTGGACAAACTCGAAATCCATACATTGTTGACCGAAACCCATGTGGGTCAAGTGCAGGATCTGGAGCAGCTATTTCAGCAAATTTATGCACAGCAGCTATTGGTACAGAGACAAATGGCTCAATAGTTTGTCCATCTTCTGCAAACGGAATTGTAGGCATTAAACCAACCGTTGGCTTGGTTAGCAGGGTGGGAATTATTCCCATTGCCCATAGCCAGGATACCGCAGGCCCGATGACAAGAACCGTTGAAGATGCGGCCATCGTTTTGGGAGCGTTGACGGGAATTGATAACAATGATGATTATACCATAAAAAGTGAAGGCAATTTCCATAAAGATTACACAATCTTTTTAGATAAAAATGCATTGCAAAATAAACGTATTGGCATTGCCAGACATTTCTTTGGATTTCACAGCAAGGTTGATCAATTGATGGAGAAAGCTATTGAAGACCTTCAAAGTATTGGTGCAATAACCATTGACATGGAAGAGGAAGACCTCAATTTCAAAAGCGGAGGTGATGCTTACAATGTGTTGCTGTATGAATTCAAAAATGACCTGAACAAATATTTAAAAAATTGTTCTTCAGATATCAAGATCCGATCGCTTGAGCAACTTATTAAATTCAATACAGATCATGCAGACAGGGAGATGCCATTCTTTGGTCAGGAAGTATTGGTCGCCGCCCAGGAAAAGGGAGACCTAAATACCAGCGAGTATAAAAAAGCCCTGGAAAATGTACTAAAATCCAATGGTCCCAAAGGCATAGACAGGGTATTAGAAAAGTACAATATTGATGCCATTATCGCACCAACCGGCGCACCTTCATCACCAACGGATCTGATCAATGGAGATCATCACTTGGGAGGAAGCTCTTCTCCCGCAGCGCGGTCTGGTTATCCCAATATTACTGTTCCTATGGGATTTATTCATGATTTACCAGTAGGGATTTCTTTTTTTGCAGAGGCCTTCAGTGAGGCTAAGTTGATTGGATTTACCTATGCATACGAACAGTACACTAAACACCGTAGAGCTCCGGAGTTTAAGCCAACCTTCAGAATATGACAATAATAATTTGATATTATTTTATCCATTAATATTTTTAGCATATCACAATTATATAAAATTTATATCTTGATTTAGCACGTTGATTCAGGGTATAATATATGGCAGGGTTATAATTAATAAGGGCTTAGGAAAACCATTTTTACTCAAGTAAAATTTAAACTACTATTTTTTATGAATTCAATAACAAAAGCACTCACAATCTGTACCCTGTTTCTTGTTAGTAATAATATTATTGCTCAGGATATTGTTCCGTTACCACAAGAACTGGTAAAAAACGGGCAAAATTTCACCATTAATAATGGGACAAAAATCCTGTACGATGAAGGCCTGAAAGACCAGGCAGATCTGCTGGCAGGATTTCTGTCTCCCGCTACAGGCTGGGATTTTGACATTATTAAATCTGCCAAATCTGAAAATAATGTAATTGTATTGAAACTTGTTGATCGTATTCCCAATGAAGGATATGAGATGACAGTTACTAATAATAATATTCAGATCCAGGCCAGTTCCGGGGCAGGGATTTTCTATGGCATCCAGACTCTGAGACAACTGTTGCCCGTACAGATACATAACATAATAAGGCAGAAAAATATCAAATGGGAGATTGAAGGACTCACCATCAAAGATAAGCCGGAATATGTATGGCGGGGAATGATGTTGGATGTCAGCAGGTATTTCTTTGAAAAGGACTATGTGATGAAGTATATCGATATGATGTCGATGTATAAATTGAATACCCTGCACCTGCATTTGATTGACGATTCCGGATGGCGACTGGAAATTAAAAAATATCCACGACTCACTTCTGTGGGCGCCTGGAGTGGTGAGGGAGTAGCGCGACAAGGTGGATTTTATACCCAAGAAGATATCAGGGAGTTGGTCGCTTACGCCGCATTGCGAAATATTGATATAATCCCGGAAATTGAAGTCCCTGCACATACATTGGCAGCCATCGCAGCTTATCCATATCTTTCATGCCGTGAAGAACCTGTGAAAGTACAAGATCAACATTCCATCAGCCGCGAGCTTTATTGCGTGGGCAAGGAATCGACATTTGAATTTTTGGATGATGTTTTCGAAGAGGCTTTTCAGTTATTCCCATCTAAGTACATCCACATCGGGGGAGATGAAGCACGCTACGACAGGTGGAAGGAATGTTCTCATTGCCAGAAACGGATGGCAGACCTTGGACTAAAAGAGGAGTCTGAACTCCAGGTGTATTTCAATCAGAGGATACAAAGCATGGTGAAAAAGCATGGAAAAACCATAGTGGGCTGGGACGAAATCATTGAAGAAGGCCTGGAAGATAAAGCCGTTGGGATGGTTTGGCACAACAAGAAAAAGGCATTTACTGCCACCAGTCTAGGTCATGATATAGTTTTGACATACACAGATTATTTATATTTTGATTTTCCGGAAAGTAGTATTCCCGGTGAGGTAAAGGCAGCTACATGGATGCCCCCAATTTCATTGGAGAAAGTATATCAATTTAATCCCGTAATCGAAGGCCTGGATGAAAAATATCGAGCACAAGTGTTGGGTGCTCATGGTGCCTTGTGGTCTGACCAGTTTATCCATGGCACGATACTTCAAGAAATTGCCCCGATCAACGAAAACAGGTCTGAAGTCTATATGGATTATTTTACATTCCCCCGAATGTCGGCTTTGGCCGAGGTGATATGGACAAAGCAATCATTGCGAAATTGGGAGGGATTTGAACAACGCATGCAAACGCAGTACAATCGTTATGATCAGGCAGGATATGGATATCGAGTGCCGCAGCCTAAACTCATCAAAAAGGAAAAGACTGAAGATGGATTTATAATCGAACTTGAAAGTATTGTGCATGGTGGTGAGATCAGATTTACAACTGACGGAATCAAACCAAACATCCATTCTGAGATTTATACAAAACCAATAGAGATAGGTAGATTGCAAGATTTCCAGGCAATCACGGTGGTGAACCGACATCACTATTCTTTATCACTCTATTTTCCTGTGGCTTATCCACAATTCGAAAAGTATGGTGTCATGCTAGGTGAATGGAGGGCAAAAGATGTGCTGGCTGACCAAGTGATAGAATTTGAAATAAATGCAACGGGTAAGATAAAAAAGAATGGCAGCTATGAAGTGACATTTCTTCACACTGACGGAGATGTCCAACTGAAAATTGAAGGAATAACCATTTATAAAAACGGACACATCTTTGCGGATGATATGCACATTGGTAAGATCGGAAAACAAGTTCAATACAACGCTTACTCATTTAAAACTGAATTTAATACCTACTTATTCAAAGTTGACAATTATGAAACCGGTGCATCATTTAAGGTCAAAGCCAATATCTCAGGTGTAGGGGGAAATGATTCCAACGGGGTTATATTTATAAAAATGATTGAGTAAAAATTAAGTTAATTGAATCCCATTAAAATAATTTTTGATAAGATAGTAACTATGCTAATAATGAAATCATTTGTTTTTTCAGTTTTGTTTTTCGTGGTAGTATTGGCGAATGCCCAAACATCCGACCTGGAAAACCCGCTGATGTTTGATCAGAATAAAGAAAAAGCCCACGCTACATTAATGCCTTTCAAGGATGAAGCTTCTGCTTTGACGAAGAAAAGGAAGGCGTCTGTTTATTACAAAACCCTGAACGGCACCTGGAAATTTAACTGGGTGCGAAAACCGGCGGATAAACCTTCCAACTTTTACAAAGAATCGTTTGATGTTTCCGCTTGGGATGATATTCCCGTGCCCTCAAACTGGGAACTGGAAGGATATGGCATTCCGATCTATGTAAATCACCAGTATGAATTTGCGGATTATAAAGCCCCGGTTTCAAAAGAAATAGAATTCATAGATAAAATATACCCTAAAGATCCGGGGAAAGTACCCCACGATTATAATCCTGTCGGGTCTTACCGAAGGATATTTACAGTGCCTGATTCATGGGAAAACAGGAAGATATTCCTTCAGTTTGGAGCAGTGAAATCAGCCATGTATGTGTGGGTAAATGGCAACAAGGTCGGATACAGCCAGGGGAGCAAGACTCCAGCAGAATGGGACATTACCAGTTTTTTGAAAGCCGGGGAGAATACGCTTGCCGTAGAAGTGTATCGGTGGTCGGATGGGTCTTATTTGGAATGCCAGGATTTCTGGAGAATCAGTGGCATCGAACGGGATGTTTTTCTCTATAGCACACCGCTGGTACGCATCCGCGACTTTTTTGTGAAAGCTGATCTTGACAATAATTATAAAAATGGGAAGCTCTGCCTGGAAGTTGACCTGGAAAATCATATTGAAAAACTGAAGTCCGGGGACTATTTACTTGAATTCAAATTACTGGATAGCTATGGGAAATTGATGATTTCCGAAGTGCAAAAGGCTGAGATAAATAAAAAGAAGGAACTGAAAATTTCTTTCAACAATGATATTTCGAATCCAAATAAATGGACTGCGGAGACACCAAATCTCTATACAATTCTTATTATTCTAAAAAATAAAAAAAAGGAAGTAGTAGAAGTGGTCACGAGCAAAGTGGGATTCAGAAAAGTAGAGATAATTGATGGTGTTTTTCATGTAAATGGAGTCGCTGTGCTCATCAAGGGCGTCAATCGCCATGAACACGACCAGTACAAAGGCCATGTGATAAGCGAAGAGGCCATGATCAGGGAAGTTGGTCTTTTGAAGCAATTCAACCTGAATGCAGTACGAACAAGCCACTACCCTCACGATGAGAGGTTTTATGAGCTTTGTGATGAATTTGGAATATACATAACCGATGAGGCGAATATCGAATCGCATGGCATGTATTATGGCAAGCACTCGTTGGCTAAGGATTCGAAATGGATGGATGCCCATGTTGACAGGAACATGAGAATGGTGGAGCGGGATAAAAACCATCCCTCAGTCATCGTCTGGTCGATGGGTAATGAAGCAGGTGATGGAGTGAATTTCACCGAAACCATCAAAAGAATTAAAGAACGTGACCCTTCACGGCCGGTGCATTACGAGCGGGCGCTCATGGGAGATAACACAGACATCTATTGTCCACAATATCCTAGTGTTAAGTCCCTTCAGAAATTTGCCTCTATAAAGCAGTCAAAACCCATGATTATCAGTGAATATTCACATGCGATGGGAAATAGCAATGGCAACCTTATGGATCTTTGGGAGGAGATTTATGATGAAAAGAACACGCAGCTACAAGGGGGATACATTTGGGATTGGATTGATCAGGCATTCGTGAAGGTAGATGAAAATGGAACAGAATATTGGGCCTATGGCGGAGATTATGGTGAGGGTATGCCCAGTGATCATAACTTTTTGGCCAACGGGATTATTTCTGCTGATTACACCCCACACCCGGCTTTGTGGGAAGTTAAGCATGTCTATCAGTACATTTGGTTTTTTGAGGACGACCTGTCACAAGGCAAAGTAAAAGTCACCAATTTCCATGACTTTCTTGGTTTGGAGGATTTTAATATTAATTGGACAATAAGTGCAAATGGTGTGGAGGTTGCCAATGGGAAAGTAGCAGAAATTGAATTGATGCCACATGACTCGAAAGTTATTGCACTGAAGTTGCCGGAAATTGATAAGGAGCCCGGGGTTGAATATTTCCTTGATTTTTCAGTGAC
>CAYREN010000185.1:7757-8893 GCA_964423255.1 uncultured Roseivirgaceae bacterium
GGGATTTGGCGGGAAGCTAGCAACGATGCCAAACTTATTGATCTGACTTTAATGCAGAATGAGAAAGACATCATAAAGATAGTTGCAAAATTTGATTTGCTACAGGTGGATGGAAAGCAAAAAATTATTTATAAAATCCATGGAAATGGCAAAATTGATATCGAAAGCAGCCTCAGCTTAAAACAAGGTAAACTTCCGGATATGCCCAGGTTTGGCATGCGATGGGAATTGCCTGTGAATTTTGATAACCTTAAATATTTCGGAAGAGGCCCACACGAAAATTATATTGACAGAAAAAGTAGCTCCTTTGTTGGCTTGTATGAAAGTAAAGTGGCAGATCAATATTTCAACTATGTGCGTCCACAAGAGAATGGGTATAAAACTGAAGTAAGGTGGTTTGAATTGAGAAATGAAAAAGGGATTGGGATTAAGGTGAGTGGTGAAAATCTATTGGGATTTTCTACCTTACACAATCCTATCGAAGATTTTGATCAGGAAACACATGCCGACTACAGGCATACAAATGACATAGTGAAAAAGGATGGCGTATTTATCACAACAGATTTGATGATGATGGGTGTGGCCGGTGACAATTCGTGGGGTGCCAAACCATATGAGGAATACGCCGTTCCTCCAAAAGATTATAGTTTTAAATTTTCAATTGAACCCATATTATAAGTATAAAACAAAACTAAGATGAATAAAGAACGAAGAAATTTTATTAAGTCATCTGCAACAATGATGGCAGGTGCGTCTATTTTGACACCAAACATACTGTTTGGCAAGGATGACAGAAAAGTAAGAATGGCTTTTGTTGGACTTGGCGGACGTGGAAGAGGACATATGATGCGCTGCATGCAAAGAGACGATGTAGAAGTAATGGCCATCTGCGATATTGATCCGGTAGCCATTGAAAAATCCAATAAAATGTTAAAGGATGCAGGCTATAAAGATATACCCGCTTTCACTGATGGAGAAGAGGCCTTTTTGAAAATGTTTGAGCAGGGCGATATCGATGGTGTCATCATAGCAACACCTTGGGTTTGGCACACAAAAATGGCATGTGCAGCAATGAGGGCTGGAATCTATGCAGGAGTTGAAGTGTCTGCCGCCAACACCCTTGAAGAATGCTGGGA
>CAYREN010000186.1:0-8881 GCA_964423255.1 uncultured Roseivirgaceae bacterium
ACTTCTTCTCATTTCAATAATTTAAATCCACAATATTATGTTTGGAAATGCAAATTAAATTTGAATTTAATATAGAAGACATTTTTACCACACCATTCAATTATTAATATGAAAGCATTGAAATATTGCTATTTTTGTTTGAAATGAATGGAGATTATTGTATCAATTAAATATTTATGGCATCCATAAAAATGAATCCTGTTCAAGAATTAAAATCATATGGTGTTTCTGTTGATGATATTCTTAATGATTATAAAATTGGATATGCAAGCAGGCAAGCAAGCTTAATTGGGAGAAAAGAAGTTTTTCTGGGAAGAGCAAAATTTGGAGTATTTGGTGATGGTAAAGAACTGGCACAATTAGCAATGGCCAGATTTTTTAAGAAAGGGGATCATCGATCAGGTTATTACAGAGATCAAACTTTTATGTTTGCAGCAGGGATGTTAACTATCCAGCAATTTTTTGCTCAATTATATGCCCATACAGATCTTAATGCTGAACCTGCCTCCGGAGGCAGGCTGATGAATGGACATTTTGCTACTCGTATGCTGGATGATCGAGGTAATTGGAAAGATCAGACTAAAATGAAAAACAGTAGTGCTGATGTTTCTCCTACTGCAGCTCAAATGCCTAGATTGATAGGTTTGGCATGGGCATCAAAATTATACCGAGAAAATAAGCAACTCAATGGAATGGCACAGTTCTCTGTCAACGGCAATGAAATTGCATTCGGTACCATTGGAAATGCATCTACTTCCGAAGGTGTTTTTTTTGAATCAATAAATGCAGCAGCAGTATTGCAAATCCCAATGTTGCTTTCTGTTTGGGATGATGGTTATGGGATATCTGTGCCAAATGAATATCATACTCCAAAACTTGATTTGTCAAAAGTTCTTGAGGGGTTTAGGCGATCAGAAAATGAGAAAGGGCTCGAGTTGATCAAAGTGAAAGGTTGGGATTATCTTGAGCTAATAAATGCATATAAATATGCTACAGAATTGATACGAGAAAAGCATGTACCTGTGTTGATTCATGTTGACGAAATGACGCAACCGCTTGGTCATTCTACAAGTGGTTCACATGAAAGATACAAATCAAAAGAGAGGTTAGATTGGGAAGATGAAAATGATTGCCTAAAAAAAATGAAGGAGTGGATTCTGGAAAATGAAATTGCACACCAGGGTCAACTTAAGGGAATTGAAGCTGAAGCAACTAAAATTGCAAAGGAAAGTAAGGACAATGCATGGCAAGAACACATTAAGGTATTACATCAGGATAAAGTTGAAGCACTTGAATTATTGGATCAATTAAATGCAGATTTAGGCCCATATACTGAGATTTCTAAGTATCGGGATACACTGGACGAAATACAAAATCCGTTGAAGTTGGACACTATAAAGGCTTTGAAGTATGCTTTGAGATATACAAGAAATCAGTATTCTAGATATAGAAATGGTATTAGAGATTGGCTAAAAATAAAGGATGAAAGAAATCAAAGAAATTACAGTTCGCATATTTACAGTGAATCTGTAGATTCTGCATTAAAAGTAAATGCCATACCTCCAATATACCATGCTGATTCAAAATTGGTTGATGGGCGAGAAGTGTTGCTTGCATGTTTTGATGCAGCCCTCAAAAGAGATCCTCGAATTGTGGCCTTTGGAGAGGACTTGGGTAAAATTGGAGATGTGAATCAGGCATTTGCCGGCTTACAGGAAAAATATGGAGAATTGCGGGTAATGGATACCAGCATTCGTGAATCAACAATCTTGGGTCAAGGTATCGGAGTTGCAATGCGTGGATTGCGTCCGATTGCTGAAATTCAATATCTTGACTATCTGATTTACACACTTCAGATTATGTCAGACGATCTGTCCTGTTTGCAATACCGTAGCGTCGGTGGTCAAAAAGCACCGGTAATTATCAGGACAAGAGGACATCGATTGGAAGGTGTTTGGCATTCAGGTTCACCTCTGGGCATGATTTTAAATAGCCTTAGAGGAATATATGTGATGGTGCCACGAAATATGACGCAAGCATCAGGTTTTTACAATACTATATTAAAGTCAGATGATCCTGCCTTGATCATTGAAACACTCAATGCCTATAGACTAAAGGAACGTATCCCTGAAAATATTGGAGAGTTTACACTCCCTCTGGGTATACCGGAAATACTTAACGAAGGAACAGATTGCACAATAGTAACCTATGGAGCTATGTGTAGGATTGCTCTTGATGCCGCAAAGCAGTTGGCAGATGTTGGTATATCATTAGAAGTAATCGACGTACAATCTTTGCAGCCATTTGATATTAATCATAGTATTGTTGAATCTCTCAAAAAGACAAATCGAATAATATTTGCAGATGAAGATGTATCAGGAGGAGCTTCTGCATACATGATGCAACATGTGCTCGAAACCCAGAATGGGTATAATTATTTGGATTCTAAGCCTATCACGTTAAATTCAAAGGACCATCGACCAGCCTATTCTTCTGACGGAGATTATTTTTCTAAAGTTAATGCGGAAGATATTTACGATACTGTTTATCAAATGCTCAATGAAATTAATCCAATTGATTTCCCGGAAATATATTAATCCGGAGGTCTGATAATATCATTGATATTAAATTTATCAGTTTCAATGATATTACTCTTATTCAAAGATCTGTCCTGAATTTGAATCCGAAGTTTTATGGTTTCATTTCTAAAGAGTAACCTAAAACCTGATAATAATGAGTATTGAAGTTCACCTGTCAAAGGGCGAATGTCTCGTGCTGTATTTAATACAAAATATCTACCGTGATAGGGTGGCGCACAGTTTCTCTCCAAAGCAGGATTAAACTCTCTAAAACTACCATCGTCTTCTTCAATAAGGAAAGTCAAATAAAAATTAAAATGGTCTGGATTACGAATTACATAAATCGTATCGGCAGTAACAATCAATGAATCACCCACTGTTGATTCTTTTCTAACAATTTCATAATCAATACAATTGTATTCGAGGGGAGCTCCTACATCACCAAATTGTATTGTATCACCTGTTATTGGGTCTGTAACAACATCCAGTAAATGATACGGAGGATATGTTTCATTAGCGTCAAGTCCTAAATCTCCATCTCCATCTTCGAATTGAATTTTTATTATCAACGAGTCTAAGGAAAAATCTTTAATTTGCTTAAAATAAAACTCATTCAAATTAATAGAAGGTGTCAATGGAAATGTTGGCCGATCTTTGCAGGCGACAAGGCTAAAAAATATTAATAAAAACCACCATGGATTTTTTGCCATTTAATTTGAATTTTATCTTTGAAGATTAATTTATGAAAGTATAACGAGTGCAAACCTTTAATAGTTTTAAAACTAATATATTTCGCATCAACAATCAAAACTTTGAGCGTCATGCTATAGATTTATTTCAATTTCAAAGTAAATACAATAAGACTTACAGAGAGTATATTAAGGAATTAGGTATTAATCCAGCAGAAATAACTCATCTTGTCGATATACCCTTTATGCCAATTCAATTTTTCAAACATTTTGAAATAAAGACAAGAAATTTTGAAACGCAAAAGGTATTTGAAAGTAGTGGGACAACTGGGTTTAGTGGGAAGCATTTCATCCAGGATCTGGATTTTTATAATAAAATAAGCCAAAAAATTTTTAATTCATTTTTTGAAGATATCAATAAATCAATCATTATTGGATTGTTGCCCTCATATTTGGAAAGAGGAAATTCTTCTCTGGTTTTTATGGTCAAACATTTTATTGATAAATCAAATAACCGACATTCCGGGTTTTATCTCAATGATCATGAAACCTTGATAGATAAACTCAAAACATTATCTAAAAGTAAATTCAATATATATCTATTCGGTGTAACTTTTGCTTTACTTGATCTAGCTAAAAAGGTAAATTTTAAGATGGATAATTTGGTGGTTTTAGAAACTGGAGGTATGAAAGGACGTGGGGTCGAACTTGTCAGGGAAGAGTTGCATGAGAAATTGAGAACGGCATTCAAAACAAATAAAATATTTTCTGAATATGGTATGACGGAGCTATTATCTCAGGCATATCTTCAGCAAGATGGTTTTTTTTATACACCGCCTTGGATGCATATTTTAATAAGAGAGATGCAGGATCCTTTTTCTCAAGCCAAGAATGGTAAAACAGGGGTTGTTAAAATAGTTGATTTGGCAAATGTTCATTCATGCAGTTTTATCGAAACAGAAGATATAGGCTGGAGCAATGGCAAAGGGTTTAAAATTCTTGGACGACTTGATAATTCCGATCTGCGAGGTTGTAATCTAATGTTATCTTTAGAATAGTCTTGTGTAAAATATTACATCAACTTTTATTATGATTTGATAGACTATATATTTGTAAATCAAGTTATTAATAAAACAGGTGTGAAATGAAAGTTAAATTAGCAATCGTAATACTTTTTTTAGTTGGTATGTTTTCTTGTACGCAAAGAACCTGCCCAACATATACAAAAGATAATTTACAGAAAATAGAAAAGGCAGAAGAAGGAGTTTAGCAATTAATATTGCCTTAATATCAGTTGGTTATCATGTAGCAAGAGTGATGGTCAGCTATACTTTTTTACATCATCTATGGTGATTTGATTCCCGCACATAATCACCAATCGCTCAATAACATTTCTTAATTCTCTTACATTTCCTGTCCATTCCAATGTTTGAAGAAACTCAATTGCTGCATTATCGATAGAACTTATCTTAGTTCCATTTTCATTAGATATGTCATCAAGAAACCTGTATGCCAATAATGGTATATCTTCTTTCCTTGAATTGAGAGAAGGAACATGTATCAATATAACACCAATTCGATGGTAGAGATCTTCCCGAAATGTTTTTTGTTGAATTTCATTTTTAAGGTCTTTGTTGGTTGCAGCAACTATTCTGACATTTACTGGGATATCTTTTTCTCCACCTACCCTTGTGATTTTATTCTCTTGCAAAGCTCTCAAAACTTTCGCCTGTGCCGACAAACTCATGTCTCCAATTTCATCTAAAAATAGTGTGCCGTTATTTGCCTGTTCAAATTTTCCAATCCGTTGTTTCACAGCCGAAGTAAAAGATCCTTTTTCATGACCGAACAATTCACTTTCTATCAATTCAGAAGGAATGGATGCGCAATTAACTTCAATGAACGGATTTTTGGATCTTTTGCTTTGCATATGTAGCCATCTGGCGACAAGTTCTTTTCCCGTTCCATTATCACCCGTAATCATCACTCGAGCTTCAGTAGGGGCCACCTTAGCAATAGTTTCTTTCACATCTGTTATTGCTGGTGATTCGCCAATAATATCAAATGTTTTAGAAATTTTCTTTTTGAGTACTTTTGTTTCAGAAACCAGTGATGATTTGTCAAGCGCATTTCTAAGCGTTATCAACAATCTATTTAGATCTGGAGGTTTCTGAATAAAATCATATGCGCCTTTTTTAACAGCCTCTACTGCGGTTTCGATTGACCCATGGGCAGATACCATTATAAATTGAACATTAGGGTTAATTTCTTGCGCTTTTTCCAGCACTTCAATCCCATCCATTTTTGGCATTTTGATATCGCAAAGGGCAATATCATATTTTTTCTGAGCCAGCTTATTTATACCATCTTTTCCATCTACAGCTTCATCTACCTCATATTTCTCGTATTCGAGAATTTCTCTCAGTGCTGTGCGAATGCTGGCTTCGTCATCTATTATTAGGATTTTTACCATAATATCAATTTTAAAAAAAAATACAAAAGGTGTAAGCCGGGTTCTGTATCCCCACTTGTTGGGGTTCTTATCATTTATCTGGTCCCGATGTTACCATCAAGATCTATCGATCTACCCATTTTGTTAGTCGATTCGGACCATAGGCGAGCAGCCTACTTTCATAAAGAAAAACAAAACCTATTTGATCTTTCAACCCGTAAGGTTTACCAAGCCACTATTGTCACCAATAGTGCGGTGAGCTCTTACCCCACCATTTCACCCTTACCTCGAATAATCGAGGCGGTATATTTTCTGTTGCACTATCTGTCCCTGACAAACTAACCATTCGGCAAGCAGGCCAAAGCCTTCCTGTTAGGAAGTACGGTGCTCTTTGTTGCCCGGACTTTCCTCCCCAAAAACCTGTCTTATGTCAGGTTTATTGAGGCGATAAGACCTTTTGTACTTTTTATAAATTAATAATGAATTCAATTAATTTCTTTTGGAAGAGTATTACGCATCGTTTAGTTAACATCAAGTCCTGTTAGTTTAAGTTCCCACTCATCCGCCAATTGGGCTACTTCTTTAATGATTTCCTTTAGGCCATCAATTCTGGCATTTTCTAAAAATGTTGAGCCTTCAACTTTTATAAAATCATCAACTATAACAAATTTTGCATAGCAAGTTTTTGCATTTTCTACCACTAATTGTTTGCAATCGATATCATCTGAATATGGACAAACCTTCGACGAAAATTCAAGGCCAGTTTTTTTGAATTGTTCATTAAATTTCAATACGCCCAGCACAGCCTGGAATCTATTTTCATTTAATGGAACTATGATAACTGACTTACTCTTGTCATATTCAGAAAACTGACCGCCGATTTCTTCAGCAAATTGCTCCATGAAATCGCTAAAAATAAACTCCATTTTACTAATTGATTAGATTAAATATTTGACATCTCAACTTAAAAGCAAAATAATTATAAAAGTACCTAAAATAAAAATTGAATTGCACCATTCTGAAACGAATTGATTTAGAAATAGACTATTGTTGATCCGAAACCAAATTTTTCTTTATCGGCATCTTCATAAAATTTGATTTCTGCTCTTGAACTGAGGCGTTTATGAATTTCACTTCTCAAGATTCCGGCACCAATACCATGGATAATTTTCAATTTTTCTGCGCTTACTAAAAGAGCATTATCATAAGCTTTCTCAAATTCATTTAATTGATGCGTTAAAATTTCATGGCTCTTCATATTTGAAGATAAACTGTCAACGTGCAAATCAATTGTTTGCTCAGTTGATTGAAGATTGGGCTCTCCTGAAATATTGGATTGATAATTACCTTCAAACATTTTTTCTTTAAGCAGTTTGGCGTCAATTTTTTTCGGGAGTTTTTCTTCGATTTTTATTAGGTAAATTTCTTTGTCAATAGATTCGATGTATTTTTTAGCGGATAGCATCCCTTTATCTATATCCAACTCAATACTTTGTGGGGGTTTATTTCTTTGAGTTTGTTCTGAATAAGTAATCAAGTACACTATTAACTTTTTTGATGAATTGAATATACTTGATGTAAGCACACCAATTTCTTTCGAATCAAAACTATCGCAAATCCCATATGCTTTTCCAATGGTGCCATTTTTTTCATTTTGACATATGGAAAATAAAATTGTGTCGTTTAGTTGGTTGATAAAAAAAGTCTGATATTGATTTCCGCTTACTTCCTTTAGTCCCAAATACAATCCTGGAGGAATTTGGTCATATATCTTTTCAGAATGGGGGGATGGTGATTCGTTTTGAGAAGTTGGAAATTTTTCATGCTCATTTTTATCAATTATCACAACCTCATTGATCAATGCAGGAATTACAAAGCCATCTTCAATTTCTACTTCTACTATATTTTTCCCTTTTAAGGCAACAACAATACCTTCTTCTGTACCTCTCAATAATCGAACTCGGTTTCCTATTTTCATGTTTTTGATTTTTTAACACCTTTCATTTCAGCCAAACTCGATAATCCTTCCTGCCAACTTGCAATCACCCACTTTTTTGTCAATAATTTGCGTCGGGCTCTATTTTTTTTCAGCCAGGAATCTTTGATTCATTTTCTTAAAAGTATAGCCAATGAAAATTAATGCCATTTTTATTATTAAACTCCAAAGTTGGCGCAGGGAGTTTAATCATATCTGCAATAAATATAAGTGTTTTTATTGCTTTATTTTTGCTCTGAATGTGCGATAAATCGATGTCGATGCCAAGGAAATATTGTCGATAACTTTCATAACCATTTAAATTATTGTCACTCTCTCTACCATAGACCATGCCTTCTGCACCATAGCCAACAGCGATGTTTAACCATTTTGGTATTTTTCTATTGTAATTTCCAAGAGCGTGAATATCAAATGATAACCAATATGTCTGACCGTTATAATCTTTCAATAATTCTTCCATAATTCCATTGCCAAGTACTTCGGGTCTAAGTTGGGCAAATTCCGTTCTGTGAAATGAAAATTTCGTTTTTATCTTCTGGCCTTTCCATAGTAATTCTTGTGATAAGAAAAATCCCGATCCGAGAAGGTTAGCTGCAATATCTCCCCAGGAAAAGCCATATTCTACAGAAAACCCATCCATTATTTCGATTGGGATCATGATCGCTTGGCTCATCACACTCCCCCAAATAGCTGATTTTTTTTCAGACATATTTGTCCACATAAAAAGCTGTTTGCCTATCTTGCTCAATTGATAAGCAGAATAAAAGTGGCCGGCTTTATCAACTTGATTCCACTGTGAGTTATCATTGAAAAAATGGAAATCTGTTTTTCCTTGTTCTTTATACCAAACTTCGTTTAATACAACCAAAGATGCACTATATGTTATACCGGTACCCAATAACACCGTATTGAGTCGTTTTTTATTTGTTTGGGTTGAGTCATTATTATTGTTGCTGAATGCTTCTGAACTATTATGTAATAAAGCCCAGAAAAAAATGAAGGAGATAAAATTGTATTTATTAATAAAAAAAGGACTATCCCTCATTGAGTTATTTTAACAGGATAAAAAATATCAGAACTTATCAGTAGAATTTTTTCTTTTCGAAATGCCTTCCTCCGTAATTTTTTCGTCGGGTTGCTGATCAATTTCTGGAGGTCTGTTTTT
>CAYREN010000187.1:0-8879 GCA_964423255.1 uncultured Roseivirgaceae bacterium
TACGAAATTGTTGCTAATGCAAACAAGATAAAAATGACTTTCTTCATGGTTTATTATTTTTATAAAATTATTAATTTATAAAAATGGTTGAATATTTTATGAGTACCAAAAACAATGGCTGTGATTGTATTAAATTTCCACTTTAAAAACATATGGCCTTTTTCTTTTCAGCAGCAAAACAAAATATAATCTGTAGGTAATGGATATTTGGCCTCCTGTTTCACTTTATTGCAGGGTAATATTTAATTTCGAACTTGTATTAGGAAAAAGTTTTCATCAGATTCTAATGCTGCCAACGGCCAATAACAAAGAACTTAATCTTCCTTAGGCACTCGCCAAGACACTGAGGCTTCAATAATTAGCATATCCATCAAAACCTGATGGCTTTAACAAGAGTCCCTAATCAGGTGAGGAGAATGAAATTGCTAAAAGTTGCGGGAAATGAATTACAATAAACCAGTGACTGTAACCCAGCACCAATTTAAACAAAATCGATTTTTTTTCAGGATTGGTAAGGTTGGCATCTTCAGCACCTAAATACAGTTGTACAGAGAAATTTAAAATCTATATCCAAGTAAAAAATAATACCTTTTTGTTGGTGAGCTTAATGATACATATTCCGTCATTCCATTTCCTTTTTCGTACCTTATTTCAAAAGAAAACATCTTAAACTTGGTTCCCAAGCCAAATATATATCCTTGCTCATATTTTCTCGTATCGTCCATGGCTTTGCCTTCCTCAATTATTTCTGTTGAGTAAAGCTTTATTTCATCCCTTTTGTAATTTGTTTCACTAATTGCAAACCCATTTGATATTCCGGCATTTATATAAACAAAATAACTTCCAACTGGATACTTTAGGCGAATCATATTGTTCATTTTCAAATATGAATATCCAATTTCAGTATAAGTAATTGTATATCTCTCATCATTTACAAAATCATTATAACTCCCTTTTACTTCATATGAAGTAAAGATAAGTTCATTGTATATTGACCATTTTCTTTGGTTTCTGGGTAGGATTATATCTAAAAACAGACCCGCTGTAAAGTTTATAGATTGAATGTAATCTGCCTTGGTCAAATAATCATAAGATCCGCTTTGAAATTTTAATGATGTTAAAGACACGCCAGCCAAAACGCCAATTTCTGTTGATGTTTTTTCTACTTCCTTATGAAATTCCATTCCTGATTGCATACAACCATAGTAAAAAATAAATAATTTTTCTAAGCTCTCTTTGCTATAATTTACATGCTTTAATTTGGATTGAATTGAAGGACAATCATGAAGATAAAGTGACAATTGTCCAATATATTTTTCATTCTCTTTTATCACACTTTCTGCAACATACTTTTTGTACACCAGCAGATCAAACCCTGTATTATTTTTTACATATAGATTCTTGTTAATAGAACTATTATTGTAGTACAAGCTTTTTTTCCCTTGAATTATTGTTTGTAAAAATATCGTGTCTGACTGTATTTTTAATTCTGAGCTTATATTTAATTGATTGGTTTTGCGGGGACTAACTTCAACATCAAGGACTGCACTTATATAGATTTCATCTGCGATACCAAATCCATTTATGTCAAGAGGAGTATAAATAAACAATTGGTCATTTAAGCGCTCAACAAATTTGATTTTATCAGGATTTTTCTTCCAATTACGATAATCGATAGTTCCCCGTATGGTATCATCTTCTAATGTGACAACATACCCAGGTAGATAATTTTCCTGGGCAAAGGACGTATGAGAAATTAAAACCCCTATAAATATAATTGATAGTCTTCCAATTGGAATAGTTTTTTTCATGAAGCTTAGTTGAACCGTTTACAACATCAGATGATTTAATACTACTTACCAGTAAGTTAATAATTGGCTATCCTTGCAAGGAGAACCTCCTCAAAATATTTTTGTGGATTTGCATCGTTCTGTTCGCAATTAATAATTGTATATAGAATAAATACGATGAAAAAAATAAGCTCTCATGAGAAAAATATTTTATAATTAACAAAAAGCCAAAATTAAAAAATACTATATAGTATTTTTAAAAAGTAGTTTTTAATTTTGGTCTGATTTACAAAATAGACTAAAAGTAGAAGTCGAAAAGTATTAAAATAAATTGTACAATTAGAATTAAAATATATTAAAAGCTATTAGCATTAGGCATTTTATACAAATCTCACAATGTCCATCGAGGTAAAAAATTTAACTAAAATATTCGATCCGCAAATTGCAGTAAATGACCTTTCATTTACAGCTGAAAAAGGTGAAATACTAGGATTTCTTGGGCCAAACGGCGCTGGGAAATCGACAACTATGAAAATTATTGCAGGATACATCCCTCCTACTAAGGGTGAGGTAAAAGTCTGTGGGCATGATGTGGTGTTGAATGCTATTCAGGCGCGACAGAACATTGGATATCTTCCGGAACACAATCCGCTTTATCTCGACATGTACGTGCACGAATACTTGCATTTTATAGGCTCACTTTATTTTAGAAATAAAAAAAAAATCAAGCAGCGAGTCCCAGAAATGGTTGAACTGTGCGGACTGGAAAAAGAACAAAATAAGCTCATCAGGGCACTGTCAAAAGGCTATCGACAGCGGGTGGGTCTTGCTCAGGCATTGCTTCACGATCCGGAAGTACTCATATTGGATGAGCCAACCACAGGCCTGGACCCAAACCAGATTATTGAAATCAGGAATTTAATCAGAAGTGTCAGCAAAGACAAGACGGTTATATTTTCTACGCACATCATGCAGGAGGTTCAAGCTTTATGTAGCCGTGTGATAATTATTAATAATGGAACATTAGTCGCCAACGATGTGCCGGAAAAATTAAAATCCATTGAAAAAGATGCAGTAGTCATTTCTTTGGAATTCGAGGAAAAGATTGATGCTTCTTTGATAAAAAATATAGAAGGCATATTATCTGTAAAACAAAAAGATCAATTTATTTTGGTAGAATCTGCAAAGAACGTTGATGTTCGCTCCGCTATTTTTAAATTTGCCACAGAAAACAACCTCACTTTGTTGGGGATGAATCGGGAGACCAATTCTATGGAAGATGTTTTCAGGAAATTCACAAAGAACAAGTGATCAAATGATCCAAATCCTGCTAAAAGAAATCAATGTATTTCTTGACTCTCTTATTGCTTATATCATTATATCTGTATTTTTAACGGGCATAGGATTGTTGATGTGGGTCTTTCCCGAGACCAGCGTACTCAATTACGGATATGCCGATATGAGTCCATTTTTTATGCTCAGCCCATATATTTTCATGTTTCTGATTCCGGCGATCACCATGCGCATGTTCAGTGAAGAAAAACGCAACGGAACCATGGAGCTGTTGCTCACCAGGCCCCTCAGAGATATTGATATTATCCTTGGCAAATATTTAGCCGGCGTGTTCTTGGTTGCATTTTCCATTCTACCTACCCTATTATATTATTTCACCATAAAGTACCTTGGAAACCCAGTAGGCAATATCGATACTGCCGGCGTAGTGGGGTCATATTTTGGGCTGTTTTTACTTGGGGCAGTTTTCACTTCTATAGGTATATTCTCGTCATCATTTACAGATAATCAGGTAACTGCTTTTATAATTGCTGTGTTCTTGTGCTTCTTCCTATATTTTGGATTTAATGCCATTTCATCCATCAACCTGTTTGTCGGTGCTTCTGATTTTATAGATCAATTTGGTATTCTATACCATTACAATTCGATGAGCAAAGGGTTAATTGACACAAGGGATTTGGTATATTTTATTAGTGTAATTAGCGGAACACTATTATTAACTAATCTGATTTTACGAAGTAGAAAATGGTAAAATTGGAAAGTAAAAAATTAGAATCTATACTTTATTTCCTTATTGGAATATTTACCATAATTGTAGTTAACCAACTATCAGGCAGGGTATTTTATCGATTTGACCTCACAGAAGAAAAAAGATATACGATTTCTGATGCTTCGATTAACATATTAAAAAATCTCAATGATGTCATTTATGTTGATGTGTATCTCGAAGGAGAATTGCCCGCAGGTGTCAAACGACTTCAAAAAAGCATCAGAGAAACGCTTGATGAATTTAAAGTTTATGCCGATGGGAATTTGCAATTTCGATTTATAGATCCGTCAAAGGCTAAAAGCAAAAAAGCGCGGCAGGAATTTTACGGAAGTCTTATAAAAAAAGGTATTCAGGCTACAAACCTTTTTGATAACATTGATGGTAAACAAACCCAGACATTGGTATTCCCCGGTGCGATATTGACATTTGGATCAAAGGAAACAGGAATTACTTTTTTGAAAGGCAATAAAGCCTCATCTCCTCAGGAGCAACTGAATCAATCTATCGAGGGTGTCGAGTATGAATTGTCGAGTGCAATTAAATCTCTAACGGAAAATAAAACGAAAAGAATCGCATTATTATCAGGGCATGGCGAATTGGACTCTCTGGAGCTGGCAGGACTTACCGCAGAGCTCATGGCAAAATATAAGGTCTATCATATCGACTTAACGAAAAGGCCCAATTTACTCAGTTTCGATGCCATTGTTTTAGCCAAACCAACCAGAGCGTTTAGTGAGATTGACAAATATAAAATAGATCAATTTATTATGAGAGGTGGCAAAGCCATGTTTCTGATTGATGCAATGAGCGTAAACATGGATAGTGCCGGCAATGAAACCAACTTGGCATTGGCCTTTGATACAAATCTTGAAGACATGTTTTTTAAGTATGGATTTAGAATTAATAAAGATCTTATTTTAGATCTAAATGCAGCTTCATATCCAATAGTAGTCGGAAATATGGGTGACAAGCCCGAGGTCAGGCTATTGCCCTGGCCGTTCTATCCCAAAGTCAATGAGTTTTCTAATCATCCGGCAGTTAGAAATATTGATGCAGTTATAACAAAATTCATCAGCACCATCGATACTTTGAAAGCACCAGGAATAAATAAAATCTCGCTGATGAATACCTCACAATATTCTAAAGTAGTCAGCTCACCGGTGAGTGTTAGTGTCAATGAATTGAAAAAAGAAATGAACTCTGAATTTTTCAATTCAGGACCTCAAACAACTGCCTGGATTTATGAAGGTAAATTTACCTCTCTTTACAAAAACAGGTTTCTACCGGCAGGAGCTGACAAATCTTCTTTTATTGATACCGGAAGCCCAAGTAAAATATTGATTGTTTCGGATGGAGATATTGCCAGAAATGAAATTAATCCTAAAACCGGACAACCGGTAGAGTTAGGGTTTGACCCGTTTACAGAAACAAGATTTGCCAATGCTGATTTTCTGGTTAATACCATGACATATCTTATTGAGGAAGATGGCGTGATCAATACAAGATCAAAAATTATAAAAATCAGGCCGTTGGATAGTGTAAAATTAAAAGAGCAGAAAACGACCTTGCAACTGATCAATTTGATATTACCGATAATCATCATCATAATTTTTGGCATCGTCAAATTTATAATTAGAAAACGCAAATACGCCAACTTCAAATAATGAGTCAGAAAAAGAAAAACACTACTCTTCTGGTAATTTTGGCACTTTTGGTGATCAGTTCAATTGTGCTAGGTCTATTGGATAATACCAAGAACAGTTACATAGAAGATAAGAATTTTTTCTCGGTACAGGATACATCAAAAGTTGATCTCATCTCCATAAAATCAAAAGATGGCAGCATACTTTTGAAGAAGACGAAAAACATCTGGACAATTAATGAGAAATACAAGTCTGACAAAAACATGATGAGGGTATTGCTGTCGATACTCAAAGATGTAGAGATATTGAGAATTGTCCCTAAAACCCAGCAAAAAGAAGTAGCACAAAACATGCTTGACAATGGTTTTTTAGTAGACATATATAATGGTGATAACATCATCAGGTCATTCTATGCTGCTGGAAATTCCAACAAGACCATGTCTTATATGATGTCTTCCGATGATCATGAGCCTATGATCATGAGTCTTCCCGGATATGAAAGTTATATAGCAGGAATCTTTGAAATTCCTAAAAACGACTGGCGCGACCGCACTATTTTGAGCACCAATTGGCGGACACTACAAAATTTAAAGGTCAATTATACTGAATTCCCAGAGTACAATCTTCATATAAAATTTGATTTCAACTTCCTTGCTATCGAAGGCGTGTCGTCCCTCGACACTGCAAAAATGATGGCGTATATTGGCGAATTTAACTTTTTACAAGCTGATCGTTTTATTGATAATGGACAGATACCACAATATGATAGTTTACTCCAGACACCCCCAACCGTAACCATGACCATCGAAGATATAGATTCGAAAAATTCTAAATCCATTGCATTCTTTCCCATGATCAAAAATGATCGAATGATGGTAGCACTTGTAAAGGAAGATAAGCAAATGGCACTTTTTGAAGCTACCCGAATTCAGAATTTATTTGCCGTGAAGTCTGATTTTGAAGCAAAGCCAAAGGATGGTCATAAATAATGAGGCAGATTGATAGACGTACATTATATATGGTTGCGAAGAAATGAGAGATGTCGAGATTAATAATAATTACAAACCTATATTAAAATAATGAAAGCTCGCAACTACCAAATCGAAACAATCCAAAACAAAGTTGAGGAAGCGATCATTTCTAATCTGGGGAATATATTATTGCAATCTAGTTCGACTGCTTCAATAGAAATTAATGAATATATTAATTTATTTTTTGAACCATCAATAGAAACTAATAGTTATAAAAGGACAGAATATTTTTATGAAGGCTACTTTACGCATTTTTCTCCTTTTATAAATGCTATTTCTATTCTTGAAAGTTCTGAAATGTGGCTTTTGAATCTTATCGGTAAAAACGATACTACTGAATTTTCCTATGCGGGAGATTTAATTGCCCCATTTTATGCAAATTCTAATAGTTCGTATTATTTCAAAGAAAGTTATGATGATATACTTTCAGCTTTAAAACAAAACATTTTTATTTTAAGTTTAACTAACAATGAAAATATTTCTAAGTATTGGAATAGGGAATATACTAATTCGGGTCATGGTGTAGGATTTGTACTTGATTTTCATAACGATGTAAAAAGATTCCAAGAATTTATTATTAGTAAAATAAAATATGGACAAGGTTATAGGTTTGAAAATTTATCAAACGACTTTAACAATTTGAGGCAAAAATACAAGTTTCTTAATATTAGATTAAATCTTAATCCCATTTTACCTCTTTTTAAAAATGGAGATGTTAGATGGGTTGAAGAGGAAGAAGTTAGAATTTTAACCCCTTTACCAAAAATAAATAAGTTTAAAATTTACTCGAGTTCTGATAACGAAAAGCATAAAATGATTAAACTTCCAATTCTTTCTAAAATATATACACATGCTAAGTATATAAACGCCACATTTCCACTTTTTAAGTTACGGAGCTTACTTATTGGTCCCAGAGTTACCGATCAGGAGGTAATAAAAATTAAAGATATCATATCTGAGAAGTACGATTATAATATAAATATCATTAGATATAGCCACCCGTAATAATTCATAAATTTAAAAACAGGCCTAATACTCCCCTCCGAGTCCTCTGCTAGTGACTCGGAGGAGTATCTTAGATTTTAGCTTGTTGCTCGTAACTCCTAATCATATCCCAACAACCATCAATAACGTTTTGGATCATTTCCTTATTCAATTCGATCTTTTCTGAAAGCTGCAAACGAACCATGGACGCGATACTGCTATAAACCAAATTAGAAATTAAACTTAATGGCAACGGTTTCAATAGTTTATTTTCCTTGCCAAGCTGGAAGAACTTTACCGGTATTGGGAATTCAGTATTTTTATTCAGCTCATCTTTACTAAACCCAAAAGGGGAGTTTTCGTATTGCTGAAGAAAATAAAATTTTATTGGATTTTGAATAAGGTATTTAAAAAACCTAAGGCACAAAGCATCAAATTCTGGCTCATAATTATCCATATCAACGTCATTCAAACTCATTACCTCTTCGAGCTCTTCATGGATATTTACATACAATTCATGAATCATTTCTTCCTTGCTATTGAAGTAATGGTAGATAGTTCCCGCAGCAACATTGGCTTCCTTTGCGATTTGAGCCATGGGCGTGGCATGCAATCCCTGGGAAACAATCAAGGATAAGGCAGTATCTAAGATGTCTTGTTTTTTCATAGTGATCGAATGTTCATTCGAAAATAATAAATTCAGTTTTATAATTCAATAAAAACGGAATAATTGCTTATCACCATGATTAATTTTAAATTCATTATTCATAGAATCTGTATTGTCGGCGACCAATATTAATCAGCATGAAAGGTATGTTTAAATCTGAAAAATAAATTATAAAGCTATGAAGCAACCCGTAAAAATTCTTAAAGTCAAAAATCTTCAAGACAAAACTCCTGCATACGCAAGTGTAAATTCTCTGGATTTGGTAGTAATATCTTTTGATGATAATATTTCTGTCTTATATGGTCGATGCTTGCATCGCGGAGCGCTCATGGCTGATGGCCATATCGACGGTCACAATTTGATATGTGGTGTACATGGTTGGGATTATAAATATGATACTGGAGTAAGCGAGTACAATAATGATGAGGCACTTCACAAATTTGAAAGTAAAATTGAAGACGGCTGGGTTTGGGTTGATGAAGAAGAAATTAACGCATTTTTAATTGAGCACCCGCAACCATTTAACAACAATGACTATCTGGGCAAATATGCTGATACTCATCCCGAAAATACAGAGCCATTTACTGGATATATAAAGGAGTTAGCCAAAAACGGGCTGAACAACATCGGGCATCATGGCTTTACTGAGGCCATGGGTGTTGATAGAAATATGTTACCAAAATGGGAAGATATTCAATTTCT
>CAYREN010000188.1:0-8858 GCA_964423255.1 uncultured Roseivirgaceae bacterium
CATTAAATAATGATATGGGAGTTTTACCAATAATATACCAACCTCCGGGAGAATTTTGTGGATAAATACCCGTTTGATTTCCACCGATAGCTACAGCACCTGATGGAACATCTAATCTCGGATTGGCTTTTCTTGGAGTAATTAATTGGTTTGATAATCCTCCCAAATAAAGAAATCCTGGTAAAAACCCAATACCATAAACTGTATAAAATGGTGCTGTATGAAGTGAAATTAATTCCTTTATATTTATTCCTTTCTCACCAATCAATTCAACTATATCTAAACCATAATCGTGGTCGTAGCAAACTGGAATATGCCATGTTTGGGTTTCTAACTTATTTATGGTTTTTCTATTAGCATATATTTCTTTAAGTAAAAGTAATAGCGCATCATAAGATATAACTAGATTATCATAATTTATTAGTAGTGAATTGTACACGAAATTATAATCGACCAACCCTCTAATACCTTTGGCATTTATTGAATCAGAAAAAAAGCGAATATCGTTTAAAACAGCCTCATTAATTTCTTTTGCCCATTCAACTAAAATAGCAGATTCTCCAAATTGTTTATATCGTAAAGTGAATGTTCTCAATAAATTAATTTTTGAGTTTATGTATTTCCTTTACTATAGAAACGGCATTTTCCGTATCAGCATGTACACAAAAAGTATCTGCCCTAATTTCAATTTTCTTATTGTTAACAGAATTAACTTTACCTGCCTTTACAATTTCTTCAATATGTTTTACAACAGATTGCGCATCGATAATTAAGGCGTTTTTTTCACTTCTCGTTACCAAACTCAGATCGTCATTATAATTTCTATCTGCAAAAGCTTCATATAAAATCGAAAAGTCATTTTTTGTTGCCAATTTTTCTATGGCCGAATTAAATGGCACAAACAAGGTAAGATCAGGTTTATAAGGCGTGATGGCCTCAATAAAAACTTGAGCCAATGATTCATTTTTAGCAATATCATTGTACAAAGCTCCATGTGGTTTGATATGCCATAATTTTACTCCATTTATTTTAGCAACCTTTATTAACTGATCTATTTGACCCCGAATAGAATTTATTAACTCAAAATCTTTAATTAATAAAGATTTTCTTCCAAAATTGTGTCGATCCGGATAGGAAGGGTGAGCACCAATTAATACCTTATTTTCAATTGCCAAACGAACCATTTCAGTCATAGACTCTGTATCACCTGCATGCCCTCCGCAAGCAATATTGCAATGTTGGATAAACGGCAACAAATCTTTCTCATTGCCAACTCCCTCTCCAATGTCGCAATTAATGCTTATCGTCTTCATTATAATAAATCTAAAACTTTCAAAATACATTTAAACCAGTTATCCATTTATTTACATATTTTTTTGATTTTAAAAGTAGTATCAAATCTATTGTTGTGTATTCCAAATATAGAGATAAGGGATAGAGCCACAAGAACATTAGGTTTATTTTTAGATTTGCAATAACTACTGATCGGCGAACTTGTTCTATTAGACTGGATATTAAGCTAAGGTCATTATTTAGAGTCTGTCAATAAACTCTAATTAGAATATTCAAGCTCACCTTTCCTATTGCAAAAAGGTTTGCAAACAGGTATTTAATTTCCAATTAAAACCTGATTCGTTAAAAATGGTATATATTAAAATTGAAATCTACAATCTGCGTGATAAATCCAAATTTCACAAAGAAGAGAGATAAAGATTGAGTTTCGATGAGCACTTTTCAGCCAGGGCATTTTCACTATGTTGCAGATACAGATTGTGCAGCTGCTGTAATGTATATAATTGCAATTGCCCGTCCATGGAACCTAATTGATCTTGCGTTTTATAATATTCCAATAAACTTTCGGCCTTGTTAAAAAGCCTTCCGGCCAATAGTTTTGCTTTTTCGTTCTCTTTCAAACGGAAAAGTAATTCAGTCGTACTGATCGCCGTATAATCTAACCTTATGTTTTTCTTATGAAATTTTGTGTGCAAAAAATTCACAACTTCCTTTGCCTTTTTTATCTGATTATTTTTCAATAAATCGAAAGCCAAGGCATTGTAATTTGATTTGACGTTCTGAAGAATTCGCAATTGATAATCCTCGTGGTTGAAATAAACATTTTCATTGTTAAGGTCATGATAATTGGATTTTTCAAAAAGGTTCGAATACATCACATCCGTATTTATTCCTCCCTGATTCTCCAAGGTTATGGGTAAAAGTCTATACACCGGCCCTTCCTGCAACACATGTTTTTTGAGGTTCAATGAAATGGAATTTAATGAAGTCATATTAAAATAAAATGGCCGATCCCATTTGCTATTGGCGATGAGATCCAACACCAAAAAGGCACTTTTTTCCATGAAACTCCCTTTCCAACTTATTTCTAACTTATCCGGAATATGGGTTTGATATTTCTGTGGCACGATTTCTTTAGATAAAATATAATCCTTATTGATATCCAAATAAAATGTCCGGGATGGAATAGAATTGTATCTGGCCCCAGCTGACATCGACACCTGCAATGCTTTACTTTCAGAGCGGATTAATTCCAGGTATTTATTCAAATTGATTGCACCTTTTACTTTTGGATTTTCTACATAGGGTAAAATGTCATTTAATCCGCCTTGCTTGTAGTTCTTTTTTACTAATGAAAATGGCAGTGGTGCAGAATTATAAACCTGCCTACACATTTGGTCGATGTACCAATCAGTATTGAAATAGCTCAAAACTATTATGCGCACATCCGTTCGAAATCCCTCTACCTCCTGCACATACCACAAGGGGAATGTGTCATTATCCCCACCAGTAAACAATATGGCATTTGGCGCACAGCTCGCCAGGGTATTTCTGGCGTGATCCACTTGCAAAGTCCTGCCTGACCGGTTATGGTCATCATACCCTTCCGTCAACATAAGCAAGGGCACTAAAAGTGTCAGTGCACCAACGATTCTGTATCTGCCCTGTTTTATATTTTCTATAAATACTAAAATACCCATGGTTCCTGCCCCGCACCATATCGCAAAAGCCAGGTAAGAGCCCACGTAGATATAATCCCTCTCCCGCGGTTCGTTTGGTGTGGCATTGAGATAAAAGACGAGAATCAGTCCAAGAAATAGAAAGAGTGCCATTACAGCCCAAAATCTTTTTCTGTCTTTTCGATATTGAAAAAATATTCCTATAATTCCTAAAAGTAATGGCAGCATCAGAAAATTATTCCGTGCATTATTTTCTTTCCATGACAATGGTATTTTATCGAAAATATCCAACGGGCTTAACCATGCTGCATGTTGGATGTCGCTCGCTCTTCCGGAAAAATTAAACATCAAATACCTCAGGTACGAATGCCCAATCTGATATTTAAACATAAAGCTCAAATTATTCATGAAAGTGGGCCTTTGCCCTTTTTTCAATTCCGTCCATTGCCAGTAGGTATCTACATGGCTTTGCCGGTTGCTGTACATTCTCGGAAAAATGGTTTTATCTGATGAATCATATTCATACTCGATTTTATAATCTGAAATTTCATATTTATCCTCCCCCATCGTGTAAACCGGACTTCCTTGTTTATACGACTTTACTTTTGCTGTAAAATTCGGTCCATATAAAAAAGGCCTGCTACCATAAGACTCGCGTTTTAGGTAAGAAGCAAGCGATACGAGGTTCTCAGGGTTGTTTTCATCAATGGATGTATTGGCCTGGGACCGGATGATGATCATGAAATAGGAAGAATATCCGAGCAGAAAATACATGAGGCCGACAATAGAAAGGTTTATGATTTTCTTCTGGTTATGAAGGCTCCATTTATAACCATAAACACCAAGGGCAAGCAATAAAATGAAAAACATAATGGCGCCACTGTAAAAAGGGAGCCCCATGGTATTGACAAAAAATATGTCAAAATACTTCAGGGCATCTGGCAGGCCAAACAAGACCACATGATTGAGAAACAGTATGCAAATCGCACCCAGTCCAGTTCCGATCAGAAGATATTTCCATGAGAAATCATGATATTTGAAGACAATGATCAACGTCAGGGCGGGCAACACCAGCAGACTCATCGGATGAACGCCCACAGACAATCCCAACGAATACAGGATAAAAATTAACCACCTGTTTCCCATAACTTTATCATTCTCCTGCATCCATTTTAATATTGCCCAAAAGATAATTGCTACAAACAGCGTGGCCATCGCATAAGTTTCTGCCTCAACTGCCGAGTACCAAAAAGAATCCGCAAAAGCTAAGGTAAATGCCCCAACCGCGCCCGCCAAAATCAAAGAGAATCCTGTTGCGTTTGATTTCAATTTCCTCCCCAGCATGATGACTGACCAAAATGTAAACATGACAGCAAATGCGCTGCTCAGCGCAGAAACCATGTTTACCCAATAGGCAACTTCCATTCTGTTTCCAAAAGACAGCATTGAAAATATCCTCCCGATCATGAGAAACAGAGGTGCTCCCGGGGCATGTGGTACTTGCAATTTATACGCACAGGCGATAAACTCAGCGCAATCCCACAAACTTGCAGTTTCCTCCAACGTGAGCACATAGATTGTTAAAGAGATGAAGAATACTATCCATCCGCTGATCAAAAATGGCAATTGTGATTTCCATTTGGCACTGTGATTTGCATCATGGAAAATTAATATAAAACCCATGACATATCCTGAGATTATCAGGATCGGTGCAATGGTCAAGGCCAGGAAACCGAGGCCAAATTCGCCATTTTCCAGTTTCATACAAACAAAGCCGATGGGTACTAATGCGAGACTTATAATGAAAACCAGTTTATTTTTTCTGTTGAAATACCACATGGGGAATCAAATTTCATGAAAGGCAATGCTATTGATTCCTCCTGTCCAATGAGTTAAAATGGTGTAAAAAGATGTTAACAAAATGTTAAATAATTACCGCTCAGCGTTTATGGTTAATATTTTATTTTCTGTTAAAATATTAGAGCCTTTTCATCAATTAATACATTAACACTACCTTTAACATTAAATTAACCACTGAATAATTCTCCTATAAAATTTACACTCGATGAAAAAACTGACAAAAGGTATTTTTTTAGCTCTATTGTTATTCACTTTTTTTGCCTGCAAAGAAAATCCGAAGCATACAGACGAAATCGGGCATAAAGCAGAAGATGATTTTGAATATGTAGTTGATAGATTTGCCGATCTGCAAATTCTAAGATATAAAGTATCGGGATTTGAAAGACTCGATTTACGAAATAAAAAGCTTGCATATTTCTTGTACCAGGCTGCATTATGTGGAAGAGATATCATCTATGATCAAAACTACAAGCATAATATTCGCATTAGAAAGACGATGGAAGCCATTTATAATTCGTATCGAGGAGTTAGAAGCGGAGCCGAATGGGATTATTTTGAAGTATATGCAAAAAGAGTGTGGTTCTCAAATGGAATACATCATCATTACGCAACCACCAAAATAATTCCGGATTTTAGCGAAACATACTTTTCTGAACTCATCAAAAATTCGGATATGAATTCCCTACCACTAACGGGTGTAGAAGGAATGAAAGGTTTAGTTGAGCTTTTGACGCCAGTAATATTTGATCCGGACATTGATTCAAAACGTGTAAATCTGGAGTCAAATGTTGATTTATTGGAAACTTCAGCAAATAATTTATATGATGGATTAACCCAGTCTGAGGCACAGGCATATTATCAAGGTCTTAAAAATGACGGTGACAAGGAGCCGCCGATGTATGGTTTGAATTCTAAGCTGATAAAGGAAAATGGTCTGATCATAGAGCAGGTATATCGTGTTGGTGAATTGTATTCGGGGGCCATTGAAAAAATTGTTTATTGGTTAGAAAAGGCAGTAAACGTAACAGAAAACAACATTCAAAAGCAAGCTCTTCAGTTACTGATAAAGTTTTACAAGACAGGTGATCTTAGGGATTTTGATGAATACTGTAAGGCATGGGTAAAAGACACAAATTCCGTAATTGATGTTGTTAATGGATTTATTGAAGTTTATGGGGATCCGCTGGGTTATAAAGGTGCTTTTGAATCGGTCGTATCTATGAAAGATATAGAGGCGTCGGAGAGAATGAGTGCTTTGGCAAAAGAGGCCAAATGGTTTGAAGACAATTCGCCCATTATGGATGCGCACAAAAAAGAGGATGTAAGGGGGATATCATACAAGGTAATAACTGTGATTGTTGAAGGTGGCGATGCCGCACCGTCTACACCAATTGGCATCAACCTTCCAAATTCCAACTGGATAAGAAAAGAGCATGGTTCTAAATCAGTTTCATTGGGTAATATCGTTGAGGCATACAATGCTGCATCAAGCGGAGGTACATTGGATGAATTTTATTATACGGAAGAAGAAAAAGTCAGGGTGAAGGAATACGGTAAACTTGCTGGAAAAATTCATACGGCGCTTCATGAAGTAATTGGCCATGGATCTGGACAATTGGAGCCTGGCGTAGGCACACTGAGTGAAACTTTAAAAAATTATGGCTCCCCATTGGAGGAGGCTCGGGCTGATCTGGTTTCATTATATTTCATCACAGATCCAAAACTGGTCGAGTTGGGTTTAATACCATCACTGGAAGTTGGCAAAGCAGAATTTGACATATACATTAAAAATGGGTTACAGTTTCAACTCAGAAGATTGGAAGTGGGAGCAAAAATAGAGCAGGCTCATATGAGGAACAGGCATATGGTGTCATCCTGGGTTTACGAAAAGGGCAAGGCCGAAAATGTGATAAAGCAAATCACAGATAATGGGAAGACTTATTTTGTAATCAACGATTATGAAAAAGTGAGAGCATTGTTTGGACAGTTGCTAAAAGAGGTTCAGAGGATAAAATCACAGGGAGATTATGAATCGGGCAAAAACCTGATTGAAAAATATGGAATAATCGTGGATCAAGACATGTTGAAAGAGGTTAAAGAGCGATATAAAAAACTTGATACAGCCCCATATACAGGATTTGTGCAACCTAAACTTGTGGCTATAATGAAAGATGATGAAATTACCAATGTGACAATAGAATATGCTGATAATTTTGTTGGACAGATGCTGGAGTATGGCAAAGAGTATTCGTTTTTGAGATATTGATGCACTATTCAAATAAAAATCCCAAACCGTGTGCCATAGACAATGGGGGTAAGATCTTAAAATTTACCACGGAATATTAGGAAGGAGCTAATTCTTTCTTCCCTTGTCTTCTCCTCTCTCCTTTTTCGTTTCAGTTCCTGCTTTTCCTTTTCTTTGGCCTCAACCATTTTAGGAATAATTTTACTTAAAAAGGAAAGACACTAAATTTACCAGCAAAGAAGCCTACTTTCTGAAAATATGGATGAAACATAAAATCCAGGTAGTAGAATGCAACGTGATTATGAAAATTATCTGGGAAGATGAAGGGTATTTTGTTGCCAGCTCCATGAATATGTTTATTTCAAAACTCAGAAAATACCTTAATCCTGATCCATCTGTAACAACTAAAAATATTGCATGGAGGATCAAATTATATGGTTGGCAATGCTATTGATTCCTCTAGTCCAATGAGTTAAAATGGTGTCACAAGATGTTAACGAAATGTTAAATAATTACCGCTCAGCGTTTTTAGTTTATATATTTGTTTATGGGCAGGAAAAACCTACGGCGTATAATCATTTTCGGTTCCGTTGTGATGATGGGCCTCCTCGTCGTGCAGGGCTTTTGGCTAAAGCGTGCTTTTAATATTGAAGAGCGGCAATTTAACCATACTGTCCAGATCGCACTAAAAAATATTGCCGATTCCATAGTGGCGGAAGACCTTGCAGTAAAACCAACAGAAACCATTATCAGGCAGCTTTCTTCTAACTTTTATTTTGCAGAACTCAATGTCCCCATCCAACCTGAATTGCTGGACAGTTTGTTGAATAAAGAATTTAGCATTAGACAGATCAATGCAGATTATGAATTGGGCATTTATAAAGCCAAAGACGACACACTCGTGTACGGATCATACATCCCAGCCACCATTCAGTGGCAGATCGATCATGCCACTAATAATGATCCAAACACTGAAAAGAGCAACTTCGCCATCTATTTCCCCAATAAGTTTTCCGTAATCGCAGGTGAGCTAAAGATCTGGATTTTCTCCACGGTAGTTTTATTACTCATGGTGGCATTTTTCATTTATGCCATTCTCACATTGTTGAAGGAAAGACGACTTGCAGAGATCAAGGAAGACTTTATCGACAACCTTACCCACGAGTTCAAAACTCCGATTGCAAATATTGAATTGGCCAGTGAGGCATTAAAAGAAAACAGAATAGACCCAGAAAAGCAGCATCGTTATTTCAATATTATCCACAGTGAGAATCAGCGATTAAAAGTACAAGTAGAACGGGTATTGCAAATGGGGACTATTGATACGCATGAGCTTAGACTTGACTTAAAAGTAGTCAATATCCATGAACTCATTCATAAGCTGGCCGATAGTGTTAGTATGCGGATTAGGGATAAAACAGGCAAATTAAATATCGAATTGAAGGCCGCTCATCCGGAGGTATTCGCCGATGAGTTTCACTTGACCAATACGGTTTACAATGTGTTGGATAATGCCGAAAAATACGCGAAAGACCAGCCCGAAATCAGCATTTATACCAGGAATGTAAAAGAGGGCCTTTTGATCTCAATTAAGGATGCGGGAATCGGTATCAAAGAAGATTTTCAAAAATTTGTGTTCAATAAATTCTTCCGTGTCCCAACGGGAAATATCCACAATGTCAAGGGATTTGGCCTGGGATTGAGTTATGTAAAAACCATCATCGAGGCTCATAAGGGAACAGTCACGCTCGAAAGTGAAGTAAACCATGGATCACAGTTCG